>JBOGUH010000507.1:0-1535 GCA_050695975.1 Anaerolineae bacterium | reverse complement strand
GAGGCGGCGCGCTGGTTGCAGGGCGATCAGTTCGATGCGGTGATGAATTACCTGGTCACGATGGCCAGCCTGGGCTTTTTCGCCGGCGAGCAGCTGGACCTGGTGGAGACACGCCGCGTCGGCAGCTATCGCGACTTGCGTCCACTCGACGCGCGTGAATTTGCCGATCGCATCGACCGGATTCTAAGCCTGTACGATCCCGCGATCACACAGGCGCAGTTCAACTTGCTCGACAGTCACGATACGCCGCGCTTCGTGACCAGCGCCGGCGGCGATCAGTCGGCGCTGCGGCTGGCGCTGCTGTTCATGTTCACTTACCCCGGCGCGCCGTGCATCTACTACGGCGACGAAATCGGGCTGGAGGGCAAGCACGATCCGGATTGCCGCAAGGCCTTCCCCTGGGATCAGGATAAATGGGATCACGATCTGCTGGCGTTCGTCAAGCGGTGCATCGCGCTGAGGAAAACCCATCCTGCGCTGCGGCGCGGATCGGTTCATCGCCTGCACGCCCAAGACGGCGTGTACGTCTTCGGACGGAAACTGGACGCCGAGACGCTGCTGATCGCGCTGAATGCTGCATCGGGCACGCGATCGATCGATGTATCACTGAGCGCGCTCGGCTTCGGTGGCGGATCGCTGTCGGACGTGTGGAGCGATGCGCAGTATCCTGTTGCGGATGGAACGCTGCGTGACTTGAAACTCGCGCCGCGCAGCGGAGTCGTGTTGAAATGACAATACTCTCACCCATTCGCCACACGCCTCAACCCTCCTTCTACGTCCGCGACGTGCCGGTGTACGGCGACTTGATCCTCTCGCCGATGGCCGGATTCTCGGACATGCCGTTTCGCCTGATTTGCCGCGAGTACGGATCGGCCATGTCATACACCGAGTTCGTGGCCGCCGAGGCAGTGCTGTCCGGCAATCACAAGACGCGGCACATGCTCTCGTTCGAACCGTGCGAGCGGCCGATGGTGTTCCAGTTCTTCGGCAGCGACGAGCACGGCCTGGAAGAAGCCGCGCGCCGGCTGGAGGCGTTGGCTCCCGACATCATCGATCTGAACATGGGCTGCTCGGTGAAAAACGTGTCGGGCCGGGGCGCGGGAGCCGGGCTGCTGCGCGAGCCGGCGAAGATCGGCCGCATCTTCACGCGGCTGACGCGCGCCGTGTCGGTCCCGGTGACCGGCAAGATTCGCATCGGCTGGGACGACGACACGCGCAACTGTCGCCAGGTGGCGCGCGTCTTGGAAGACAGCGGCGCGTCGCTGATCGCCGTGCATGGCCGGACCAAAGCGCAGATGTATCAGGGTCAGGCGGACTGGGACGCCATCGCCGAAGTGAAGCAGACGGTGAAGATTCCTGTCGTCGGCAACGGCGACGTCCGATCGGTCGCCGACATCGACCGCATCAAGCGGCGCACCGGCTGCGACGCGGTGATGATCGGCCGCGCGGCGATCGGCAATCCGTGGATCTTCCAGCGCCGCGAGCGCGACGAGGTGGGTTTGGCCGACCAGGCGGCGTTGGTGCGGCGGCATCTG
>JBOGUH010000506.1:0-4440 GCA_050695975.1 Anaerolineae bacterium | reverse complement strand
GCGAACTATGATCCGCTGGTTAGTTTGCCCGTCGCTCGAGCGCGGCAGACGACCGTGCTCGACTTGATGGTGAAGGCCGGCACTATCGACGCCGCGCAAGCCGAACTGGCCAAGGCCGAAGACCTGGCTTTTGCTGCCACGCCGTTCCCGATCGAAGCGCCACACTTCGTCGCCACCGTCACGGCCTGGCTCGAAGACCGCTACGGCCTCGAGGCGATCTACACGCAGGGGCTAATGGTTACCACCACGCTCGACCTCGACTGGCAGCATGCGGCCGAGTCGATCGTGCAGCGGCGCTTGAAGGAACTTCAAGACGGCACGGCCCTGAGCATCCCACAGGGTCAACCGGGCAAGAGCGTCAACAACGCCGCGTTGGTGGCCATCGACCCGCATACCGGCGAAATCCTGGCGATGCTCGGCAGCCCGGATTACTTCGATGCGACGATCGACGGCGCGGTCAACGCGGCGATCGCGCATCGGCAGCCCGGATCGTCGATCAAGCCGATCACGTACGCGGCGGCCTTCGATCCGACCTTGCCCGATCCACTGACGCCGGCCGGCATGATCCTCGACGTGCGCTCGTCGTTCCCGACCCGCGAAGGCGACCCGTACGTCCCGCGCAACTACGATCTGCAATTCCACGGACCGGTCTCGGCGCGCCAAGCGCTTGCCTCGAGTTACAACATCCCGGCGGTTAAGGTGCTGCAGCGGGTCGGGTTGGATCGCATGATCGGCCTGGCGCGAGCGCTGGGCATTGGCACGTTCGGCGATGCGAGCCGCTATGGGCTATCACTCACGCTCGGCGGCGGCGAAGTCCGGCTGATCGACATGGTCGCCGCGTACGGCGCGTTCGCCAATGGCGGGCGGCGCGTGACACCGGCATCGGTGCTGCAGGTGACGACTGCGTCGGGCGATGCCCTGTATAACGTTCAACCGCAACTCGGCGAGCAGGCCCTCGATCCGCGCGTGGCGTATCTCATCAGCGACATTCTGAGCGACAACGCGGCGCGCGCGCCGGCATTCGGCGAGTTCAGCGTGTTGCGGCTGGCGCGCCCCGCCGCGGTCAAGACCGGCACGACGACCGACTGGCGCGACAACTGGACGGTGGGCTACACGCCCGACCTGGTCGTCGGTGTATGGGTGGGCAACGCCGACAACCAGCCGATGGAGCGCGTGAGCGGCGTGGCCGGCGCTGGCCCGATCTGGCACGACTTTGTGGAGACGGTATTGAAGGGTACACAGGTACACAGGTTTGAACGGCCTGACGGATTGGTGGACCCGGAGGTATGTGCTACCTCCGGCCTGTTGCCGACGCCGTATTGTCCCTTCACTAAGCGCGAAGCGTTCATCGCCGGGACTGAGCCGACGCAGCCCGACAACCTGTACCGCCTGATCGAGATCGACGTGGCCACCGGGCTGCCCGCCACGCCCGACACGCCGCGCGATCGCATCGCCACGCGCGTGTATCTCGTCCTGCCCGCCGAGGCGCAGGAGTGGGCGCGAGAGAACGGTATCCCTCAGTTCCCTGAGTTCCTTCAACTTCCGCAGTTGCCGGTGGGCAATGCAGAAGGAACCGAAGGAACTGAAGGAACTGCGCCGGTGCGGATTACGCGGCCTTATGACGGCACGCTCTACAAGGTCACGCCGCAGACGCCGCTCGAATCGCAGCGCATCCCGGTGCAGGCGATCGCGGCCGATGGCGTGCAGATCGCGCGGTTGACGCTGTTTGTCGACGAGCAGCCGATCGGGACGTTCGATAGTGTGCCGGTTCGGACGTGGTGGACGCTGTCGCTGGGCCGGCACGTGTTCACGGTCGAAGCAATTGACCGGCAGGGGAACAAACTGGTCGGCGCGCCGGTGACGATCGATGTTACGCAATAAAAGGGTGTCAACGAATCAGCAACGAATCAACGAATGTGACGATTACATTCGTTGATTCGAGGTTCATCCGATGACGCCGTTGCTCGCAGTTAACTGATTCCCAACACCCCCGCACTCCCTTACCTCATTTCAACAATCTGTTACACCGCGTTTACATCGCGTTTACATCACACGGCACGCACTCGTGTATAATCGATACATGACAATCAAGGGCGTCCTTTTCGATCTCGGCAGCACGCTGATTGAGTTTCAAGGCGAGTGGAACGACGTGATGTGGCGCGGCGCGCACGAGCAGATCGACTTCTTCCGCGCACAAGGTCTGCAACTCGACCCTGACGCCTTCCTCAAGCGCCACCGCGAACTGATCATGCAGCTCATCGAGAAAGGCCAGCAGGATTGGATCGAGTACAGTTCCGATAAGGCGCTCAAGATGGCGCTGGCCGACTTCGGTTACCCCGACGCGCCGCAATCTCTAATCGACGAATCGCTAAAGACACTGTACGCGTACGGCGAAACGCTGTGGCGGCCCTTCCCCGACACGTACTCGACGCTCGATGCGCTGCGCGACGCGGGCTATCGGTTGGCGATCATCTCCAACGCGCGCGATGCAGGCAACGTCCACCGCCTGATCGACAACGCTCACCTGCGGCCATGGTTCGATCCGGTCCTGATCTCGGCTGAGTTCGGAGTGCGCAAGCCGAACCCACGCATCATCAAAGCCGCGCTCGACCAATGGCATATCGAGCCGGACGAGGCGGTGATGGTCGGCGATATGCTGGGCGCCGATGTGCTCGGCGCGAAGAACGCCGGCCTGCGCAGCGTGTGGGCGACGATGCAGGCCGATCGATCGGCAAACGAGGCGCATCTGGATACGCTGATGCCAGATGCCACCATCGCCTCGCTGTCCGAACTGCTGCCGCTGTTGGATAGTTGGTCGGTTTGATAGTTGCTCGAAGAGCTTACGCCGAATCAGCACTCGTCGCCTGTCTCCCGTCACTCGTCACTCGAACCATGTCCTTACGTTCTCGCTTGCTCGTCTCATACATCCTCGTCGTCGCCGCGTTTCTGCTGGTGATCGTCTTCGCGGCGATCATGCTCCTGCGCGATAATCCGCTCCAGACAAGTCTGCTCGCTCAGCGGTTGGAATTCGAGGCTGGCTTGATGGCCCGGCTTAGCCGCAATGCGATTCAAAACGGCGCACAGCCCGATCGGCTCATCACGCGGCTGCAGAACCAAAGAGATGCAGCCAACGGCACGCGACTGCTCTTTGTCGACGGCACATCGGGGAGCGTGTTGGCTGACACCGCGGACAAACTGGTGGGTCAGAACTTGTCCGAGTTAAGCGGTGGCCGGTCTGAGGGCCTGCGGCTGGAAGGTGAGTTTGAAATTGGGGGCGAACGCTGGCTGTACGCGGCAGCGCCGATCGAAATCGGACAGCGACGCGGCATACTGGCCGTGACCACCGCGCCGCAACCTCAGACGCCGCTGCTGCGTGATCCAGTTTTCCTCGTCCTGATGAGGCCGCTGCTGATTGCGGCGGCGATCGCGCTGACCCTCGCGTCGATTCTGGCAGTGATCGTGGCGCGATCGATCGCCAAACCGATCCAGCACGTGGCAGGCGCAGCCAATGCGATCGCGGCAGGCGACTTGCAACAGACCGCGCCGGTCGATGGGCCGGGCGAGGTTCGGGAACTCGCGACGAGTTTCAATACGATGGCCGACCGGGTGCGCGCTTCGCAGCAGAGCCAGCGTGACTTCCTGGCGAATGTGTCGCACGAATTGAAAACGCCTTTGACGAGCATTCGCGGCTTCGCACAGGCCATCGCCGACGGCGCGGCTGGCGACGGCGAGTCGATCCGCAACAGCGCGTCGATCATCCGCGAGGAATCGGAGCGCATGGCGCGCATGGTCAGCGAACTGCTCGACCTGTCGCGTATCGAGACCGGCCAGTTGGTGATGCAGCGCGCCTCGGTGAGGGTAGGGGACGTGCTGCGCAGCTGCGTCGAGCGACAGTCGCTGCGCGCGCGAAGCGCGACGGTGAGCCTGACGATCGACGCGCCGGGCGACCTGCCGTCGATCCAGGGCGATGGCGATCGGCTGGCGCAGGTCTTCGCCAACTTGATCGATAATGCGATCAAGCACACACCGGCCGGTGGCAAGGTCAGTGTGTCGGCGCGGGCGATGACGGGATCGTCGGTGGTGCGAAGGGGAAAGCAGTGGCCGGGCGGGATCGAGATCGGTGTGACGGACACCGGGGCGGGCATCCCACCCGAAGACTTATCGCGCATCTTCGAGCGGTTCTACCAGGTCGACAAGTCGCGGTCGCGATCGGCAACGGGCGGCAGTCTGGGGTTGGGGCTGGCGATTGCGAAAGAGATCGTAGCCGCGCACGGCGGATCGATACATGCCGAGAGCGTGACGGGGCTGGGGACGAAGTTCGTGGTGCGGCTGCCGATCGAGCGAGGCTAGAGGCAATACCATTCAAATAAGCGATGTTTCACCGCAGAGGCGCAAAGAGCGCTGAGAAAATCGAAATATCTCTGCGTCCTCAGCGTCTCG
>JBOGUH010000505.1:0-5303 GCA_050695975.1 Anaerolineae bacterium | reverse complement strand
GCTCCGCTCACCGCACTTCTTTTCACATCGAGGCCACATTCTGAAGAGCGGCGCAAGTGTCGCCACGGGGGCTATAGTCTCCAATCTCCAACCTCTAATCTCCAACTTCCAATCTCTCAGGAGTCGTCAGGATGGATCAGATTGATCTCAAATCTTCACCCCGCATGGTCATCGGCAAGCAGGTCAAGGCGCTGCGGCGCAGTGGTTGGGTGCCACTGGTGATGTACGGACAGCACGCAGACCCGATTGTTTTGCAGGCTAACAACAAAGAGCTGGCGCGCGTGCTGCGCCAGGCCGGCGGCAGCCGCTTGATCGCGGTCAACACCGGCAGCGGCACACATCGGGTGCTCGTCCGCGAGGTGCAGCGCGAGCCGATCACCGGGCAGATCCTGCACGTCGATCTGCTGGCCGTGTCGATGACCGAGCGCATCCGCGTCGAAGTGCCGCTGGCGCTCGAAGGCAAATCGCCCGCCGTCAGGCGCGGCGAAGGCATCTTGGTCACCGGCCTGGACTCCATCGAGATCGAATGTCTGCCGGGCGATCTGGTCGATCGCATCCACGTCGATCTCGAAGGTATGAACAAAGTCGGCGACGTGATTCACGTGAGCGACCTGCAAGTCCCATCGACGATTAAGATCCTGACCGATCCCGACGAGATGGTCGCGCGCGTCACACACCTGGCCGCCGAGGAAGTCGTCCCCGCCGCCGAAGCGGCGCCGGAAGCCGTCGAGCCCGAAGTCATCCCCAAGGGCAAGGTCGAGGAAGAAGTCGAAGAAGAGTAGGGGCGAACCCTCGCGGTCGCCCAAATGGGCAGGCGCGAGGCTGGCCTACTCTTGCGAAGATACAAAAGAGCGGACGAGGTTCTCGTCCGCTCTTTTTCAGACAGCTTCCGCGCCTCCTAGTCTCCATGATCGTCCATGCCACCCTCGTCCTCTTCCACAGCGACACTTTCCATTGGACCCCCGGCCCGCTCGATCTTCCGCGCGAACAGCAGGTACCCGGTATGCGCCACCATTCGATCGGTCGGGCGCAGCCGCTCTGCCACGGTCTTGTACGCACGCATGAGCAGCTCTTCCACCTCGATCAGCCCGAATGGCTGATCCTGCAATGCGCCCAGCAGGCGGACGACCTGATTCACAGTCGGCACGATCGTCCCGAAGAAGCCCCCGCCGCGCAGCGCCGCCGCCGCCTGAGACAGATAGCGCGACGGCTCCGGCACGTCCAGGAACAGTGCGTCCGCATCCGTCTCGTCGAAGCCCAGCTCGATATCCTTCAACTTGAACTCGACGCGATCGGCCAGCCCGACCTTCTCCAGATTCTTGCGGGCCAGATGCTGCATCTCGGGCCTTTCCTCGTAGCTGATCACCCGTCCTGTCGTGCCGGCGATACGGGCCAGCGCCAGCGTCAATCCACCCGATCCTGTCCCGGCCTCCACCACCGTAATGCCCGGCTGGATTGACAGTTTCATCAGAATGTAACCCACGTCCTTTGGAAAAATGATCTGCGTCGTGCGCTTGATGTCGCGCACCAGATCCGCTGTGGACGGTTCGAGGATCAGGAAGGGGTAACCCAGATGCGACTGGATGTCGCGCCCCCACGCCCCGCCGATACAATCGTCGAACGCGACAATGCCGCGATGCGTGTGCAGCGTCTCGCCCGACTTCAACCGCACCAGAAACCGCTTGTGGTCGCGACTGACGAACAGCGCCAGATCGCCTGCATGAGCCATGCCCATGCAATGCATTATAACGACCCCCACGCCCGCGTGCAACTCGACTGTCACTTGGCGTGTATTTCAATTTTGTGGCGAACTTGCTCTCCGCCCGCGTCCGCGCGGGCGGCGATGGCGAGTCAAACACGACCGCGCGGACGCGGTCTATGAGCGAATCCGGGCGTCAGAGGGCAGTCGCCACTTTTCTGAAATGCACCCGTCACTTGCGGCCCGCTCTAAATCGAGTAAACTTGCTCGTGTTGACCGGTGTTGACTATGATCGAGACGATGACTTCCCTTGCTTTAGATGCCATCCGCGACGAAGCCGTTCGCCACCTTCAGGCGCTCCTACGCATCGACACGACCAATCCGCCGGGCAACGAACTCGCCGCGGCCGAATACCTGGCCGGCGTCCTGCGCGGCGAAGGCTACGACCCGATCGTCCTGGAAGCAGCGCCCCGCCGCGGCAATCTGATCGCGCGCTATGCCGGCGACGGATCGGCCGCGCCGCTGCTGCTTTACTCGCACACCGACGTCGTCCCGGCTGAACCGGGCAAATGGCAACACCCACCCTTTGCCGGCGAAATCGCCGATGGCAGCGTGTGGGGCCGCGGCGCGCTGGATATGAAGGGCATGGTCATTATGGAATTGATGACCCTGTTGCTGCTGAAGCGAAATGGCGACGCACTGCGCCGCGATGTGATCTATGCCGCTACAGCCGATGAAGAGATCGACAGCGACGTCGGCGCCGGCTGGCTGGTGACACAACGCCCCGACCTCGTGCGCGCCGAATACGGCCTCAGCGAATTCGGCGGTTACTCGATGCACATCGCCGGGCGCCGCTTCTATCCGGTCATGACTGCGGAAAAGGGTGTCTGCTGGATGAAGATTCGCGCCCATGGCCGGCCCGGCCATGGCTCGGTGCCACAGGACGACAACGCTGTGCTTGAGCTTGCCCGCGCCATCGATCGCGTCGCCGGCCGCCCGTTGCCGTTGCACGTCACGCCGACTGCCGCCGAATTTATTCGGCGCGTCGCCGACGCGCTCGACAGGCCGCATTCGATTCGCTTGCGCGCGCTGCTCAACCCAATTACACACCACATCGCCGCCACACGCATGCCGGGCGACGGCCTGGGCGAAGGATTGCGCGCCAGCCTGCACAACACCGTATCACCCACGCAGCTGACGGCCGGTCTGACGACCAACGTGATCCCCTCTGAAGCCGAGGCCACGCTGGACGGCCGGCTGCTGCCCGGCTTCGATTGCGACTCGTTCCTGGCCGAACTGCGCCCGCGCCTGGGCGATCGAATCGAGATCAGCATCGATCACTTTTCCCCCCCGCTCGAAGTCCCGGCGGATACGCCGCTCTTCCGCGCCATCGAGTCCAACTTGCGCCGGCGCGATCCCGGTGGCATCGTCGTCCCCTATATGCTGAGCGGCGCGACGGACGCCAAGCTGTTCAGCCAACTCGGCATCCGCTGCTATGGCTTCTCGCCGCTGAAGCTGCGACCCGACGAACCCTTCGACCGCCTGATCCACGCCCACGACGAGCGCCTCAGTATCGACGCGCTCAGTTTCGGCGTGCAGGTGCTTTACGAAACCGTACGCAACTTCTGCCAATAGTAGGCGCAGGCGGTCGCGACTTGCAAATGACCCAAGTCCGGCTAGACACTTCATCCCTTTTGGTGTAGACTTATGGCAATTTCTACGCCTTGATTCACGATTGAAGGAGTGACACACAGCATGGCCGAAGTGAAAAAGAAAGTCGTATGCATCGAAGACGAGCCGGAAATGATCGACCTGGTCAAACTCATCCTCGGTCGCAAGGGTTTCGAACTGACCGGCGCAATGGGCGGGCGCGAGGGCCTGGAAGCCATTCGCCGGATCAAGCCGGATCTTGTCCTGCTTGACCTGATGATGCCCGACATGGACGGTTGGGAAGTCTATCAGCAAATGAAAGCCGACGCAGACATGCAGAAAATCCCCGTCATCGTCGTCACCGCCAAAGCCCAGAGCATCGACAAAGTCCTCGGACTGCACATCGCCAAGGTTGACGACTACGTGACCAAGCCCTTCGGCCCGCAGGAACTCCTTCAAAGCGTGGAGAAAGTGCTGGGCGCCAAAGCCTGATCCCATCCCCGATCGTGCAACCTCCTCTTGGGCCTCAACCTTAGCGGCGGCGATGTCAGCGTTCTACAGCAGACATCGCCGCCGATGTTTCTTATACGAAGCGCAAACCGAATTTCCGATAACACACACATCAACACGCGAGTGGCAGAGTGCGGTACGGGGCGCCGTAGGACAAAATAGGGATTGTCGCGAATCGTTAGAAAGTGTATAGTCCAGGCCAAAAGGACTGAGGGAGGACTTATGCTTCGTGCACTCATCGGTTGGCTCGTTTGCCTATTCACTCCGGCTCAGCTGGCTCGGCTGCCCGTCCCTGTCCGGCATCGCCGGCTCCGCTGACCTGCACAGGCCGACACCGACTCGACGCGACCTCGTTGGTATGAGGTCGCGTTGATTTGTTATGCAACTGTAACGCTGTAGGACATCAAGGGGGTTGATCGAAAAAAGATTACGGTGTTATATTGAGTGCAGTCCGGTCACAGATAGGCGAAGCATCATGCTGCACATACTCTTTGACCGAATTCTCTATCTACTGCACCTGCATCGCAGGCACGTTCCCTCCTGGGCACGTAGACCCGACCCTCTACTGCCACGCCTGCGCCCGTCGTACCGCTGGTGGGTGCGCTGGTAAAATGCGAATAACGGACAGGCCCCGTCACATGACGGGGCCTGTTTTTTCGTCGTAGGTAGGGCAAATTGAAGTTTTTGCGCAGGCTCGAACTGCCATGGCAACCGTTATGCGATCAATTGGGTTTCAAAGCGTCGACGGCCGGCAGGAAGACGGCTGCGTACAGCGCGTCGCGCTCATCGATGACGCTTTGCAACAGCACGATGTAAGTCACCCCGTCGCTTTCCGCCAGGGCGACATCGATCGCCGCGATGGATGCCTCGGCGTTGTAGATCGACCATTCGAGGCCATTGGCCGTGCGGCTGTCGATCTTCTCGAACGTCGCCTTGGCGCCGCTCTGTTCGAGCTGCGCGGTCAGCAGGTTCAGGAAGGCTTCCGGCTGGATGGGCCCAGCCTGTTGCACAAGACCGGACTGATCCGTCAGCGAACCGGTAGGTGTATACGTCCCGGGCCCGACTTCGATCCATTCTTCAGGCACCACACCGCTGATGCCCATGCTCTCTTCGGTGAAGGGCACCAGCTGAACGTCGAACTCTTCCACCGGGTCGGCGAAAATGACCTCGGCCATCTCGTCAGCGATGCACGAAGCATTCGGTTCGGCCACCGGATCGTCAAAGAAGGCCAGTAAGATACGGCGCGGACATTCTTCGGTCAGGCTGGCGCCATGCCCCGCGCCTGGCAGCTCGAAGTAGAAGCTGTTGCGCAGCGTCTCGGCGGCCAGCTCGCCCCAGCGCGGCGGCGTGATCGGATCGAACTCGCCGCTCAGCACCAGCGTCGGGACATCGCTGGCAACCGGCTGGTTTTCGACCGGTTCAGATGGCAGCGATCCCCAAGCTG
>JBOGUH010000504.1:0-3832 GCA_050695975.1 Anaerolineae bacterium | reverse complement strand
GCGCTGGACGCTGCCGGTGGCCGATACGTTCGCTGGGATGAAGTACGTGGCGCGCCGTCTGGCGCCTGCGTTGCTGCAGCCTTAACGCTTAAAGACCTTTGCCAAGGTCTGACTTTGACGGATCATCGAGATGTGCTTCACCTTCGCCGGTAGAATTCAGACTCGCTTAATCGCGCTGACGGGGTCGCTGATCCTGGCCTGTATCTTCACTGCCGTCAGCCGCGACCGCACGTATCTTACAATGTTCGCGCTGATGGCTACCCTCGCCGTGGCGCTCGACATCGGCGTGTACAGCTGGTTGATTGGTTATCAGGCACGCTGGCTGACATTCGTCCTGGGTGGGTTCGAGTTCGCGCTGCTGGCGCTAATGGCGTCGCAGGTAGCTGACCTCGGGCGCATGGCAGCATTTTACGCGCCGGCGTGGCTGCTGGGTTGGCTAACGATGGAAGCAGCACTGCCGCTGGCCTGGCCGCGCTGGGCCGAAGACGGTGGCGAGCTGCACCCAATAGGTCGCTTGCCGGACCAGCGCACATGCCTGCCCGATGCCGTGTCCGAACGCCGGCGCGTATTCATTACCGCCGCGGCCGTTCTGGCAATCAGCGGATTGCCGTGGATCGCCGGCGCGCTCTTCGCGCCGCAGAGTCATCGCTTTACAGGTGTCTTACTCTGGCCGGAGGCGCATCTACCGGCAATTGGGCAGCTGCTTACAGCGATTCGCGGCGAAACGCTGTTGGCCGCCGATATCCACACGGGTCGGGGCTTCCTGGACGAGGCGCTATGGCTGACGGCGACACTCGCCTGGCTGGTCGGCATCAGGCGACGAGCCGGGCCGGATCAGTCACTGCCCTGGCCGATTGCTGCGCTGGCCGCCCCGCTAATCCTGCCGGCTCCGCTGATCGCGCTATTGGCCGTCGCGGTCTGGCTGACGCCATTGCTGCCGTGGCGTTGGTTGGCGCAGTCGGCGATGCCGAAGCTGGCGCTCGTCGCGCTCGCGATCGGGATCGCAGCAAAAGCGTTGTCCGGGGCACTGCCTGTGTACCAGGCGCTGTTGATGGGTGTCGTAGTCGCTTGGCTGTCTGGTGTGGGTGAGCAGACGAAGCGAGCACGAGGCGTTCTCTGGCTGGCTGCCATCGCCGTGTCGCCCCTGACCTTGCCAGCGTCGTCCGTCGCGCTGTTGTCAGTCACGGCTTGGCCCTTCGTTCCGCCGGCGTGGCACTGGTTTGTCCGATCGATCGTTCCGGCCATTGCGCTGTCTGTGCTTCTGGTGTGGGACGCGGCGCGGGCGGGCACGATCGACGCGATGTTGCTCTACCAGGCGTTGTGGGCCGGGGCCTCGTTCGCATGGTTGATCGCCGTTGTCGTCCGAGCGCGCAGCGAGCGATCCGTGTATTGGGTTGCCGCGTCGGCGATCGTGCCAATGCTGTTGCCGCTGCCGATCGTCGCGCTGCTGGCGGTGACGATCTGGGCTGTGCCGGCGCTCCCACAGATTCGCTTGGCCCGTTCGCTCGCGTCGGCGCTGGCGGCGATCGCACTGATCGTTTGGGGATTAGCCTGGTCACACGCTGGCGCGGCGCACGCGACCGCTTCGGCGCCGGCCTATCTCGATCTCAATCGCTGGGAGCTGGCGGGCTGGCTGCGACGAAGCAGCACGGTCGGGCCGGTCACGCCTATGCGGAACGAAGCCGATCGGCTGGCCGTGACGCTCGGCGGACGGGCGATCGAACCGGAGCGAGACGCCGCGCGCTTCTGGATAGCGGTCGAGCAATTTTGCGATGCGCCCGACGTCCGATTCCGGCAGGGCAGGTTGTGCCTCATCGAAACCGGCGCACAGTCATGAGGGAGCGAAGGCGACTATGTTCAAAGACTATCGAGACCATGTCGGCGCGAGAGCCGACAAGCATTTCAAATCGACGTTGTTTCAGGGCGACCATATGTTGGTCGGCTTGAACTGCCTCGAACCGGGGCAGACGCAGGCGGCTCACGCGCACGCCGCAGCTGACAAGTTCTACTACGTGATCGAAGGCCGCGGCTTGTTCAGCGTGGAAGGCAACACACAAGAGGTTGGGCCGGGGATGGTCGTTTGGGCTCCGGCCGGTATGTCGCACGGCGTCGAGAATCGGGGCGACTCGCGCTTGACGCTCCTGGTCGGCATCGCCCCGCCGCCAAAATGAATATAACCGCAGAGAGCGCAGAGGTCGCAGAGAAATCCTTTAAGAACCTTGGCGCTCTCTGCGTTCTCGGAGGTTAATGATTCTACCTAAATGAGCGAAGACCGCATCTTTTCTGAGACCGAGCTGCGCCAATACGACGGCACGCGAGGCAGACCCGTGTACATTGCCTGTGAGGGGGTGGTCTACGACGTCAGCGACGCGCCGCTATGGCGGACGGGCATGCACAAGGACCTGCATTACGCCGGGCTTGACCTGACGCGCAGCCTGCCCAAAGCGCCACACGATCGCCGCGTGTTTGAGCGGATGTATGTCCACGTGGTCGGGACACTGAAGCCCGACGAGTAACCCGATCGCGCGCCGGCGTATAGCGTTGAGCGCGTTTGCTTTGTCTTTTCATTTTGTGCGTGGTATAATCCGCTCCAAGATTCACATATAGGGCTCTTGTCATGAGCGGGGGTATGAATCCGGGCAAGAGTCTTCGTTTGCCAATACTCTACAAAAAGTCGCTGACCATACGTGCTCAACGGAGGAGCAATGCACGGGTTCAACCTCAAGCGAACCTGGGGTTCAATTGCTGTCTCGGTACTTGCCTCACTCCTTCTCGCGCTCATTCTCCCCACGTCTGTTTTTGCCGAACCTGACGGGCCGCCCTCTGTCCTCGAACCGGCTTCTCCCGCTTCAGCCGCTATTCTAGAATTGCACAATATTGTGCTGATCATCGCCGTGGCAATCTTCGTCCTGGTGGAAGGGCTGCTGCTGGTAGCGGCGGTGCGGTTCCGCCGCAAGCCGGAGGACACGGGTGAGCCGGCGCAGATTCACGGCAACACTCAACTCGAGCTGGCTTGGACCATCGTGCCGGCGGTGATCGTCTTCGCGCTGTTCGTGTTCACCGTGCGGGCGCAGCAGAACATTGACGCATCGGTGTATTCGGCTGAACCCGGTGTGCCGATCACGGTCGAAGTGATCGGTCATCAATGGTGGTGGGAATTCCGCTATCCCGACCTGGGTATCGCGACAGGGGGTCTGAGTATCACCACAGCGGGACAGATGGTGATCCCCATCGGGCGTGTGATCAATCTCAAGATCAGCTCGGTAGACGTGATCCACAGTTTCTGGGTACCTGAACTGGGCGGCAAGACAGACGCCATCAAAGGTGTGACGAACACGTCTTGGCTGAAAGCGGATCGAACAGGCGAGTACTATGGCCAGTGTGCCGAGCTGTGCGGTGTATCGCATGCCAATATGCGCCTCGTCGTCAGAGCGGTATCGCCGGACGAGTTCACGGCCTGGGCCGGTGCGCAGGCTGCGGATGCCGCGGCACCCACCGATCCGGCTGCCCAGACTGGACAGCAGGTTTTTGCGACCAATGCGTGTGTGGGCTGCCACGTGATTCGGGGCGTGCCGCAAGCAGTCGGTGTGACCGGGCCTGATCTCACCCATGTCGCCAGCCGTCCCACCATCGCCGGCGGCATCCTGGCGAACACGCCGCACAACCTGGGGCGCTGGCTGGCAAATCCGCCGGGGATCAAACCGGGTTCGATCATGCCCAACCTCAACTTGCGCCAGGCCGATATCGACGCGCTGGTGGCGTATCTCCATACGTTGAAGTAGGATGCCGTAGTCACGACTGTGCGTAGCCCCCTTTAGGGTCAGTCGTGAAC
>JBOGUH010000503.1:0-5272 GCA_050695975.1 Anaerolineae bacterium | reverse complement strand
CCGTAGGTTTCTTGATTGCCGAATTGCCCGGCGTTGGGAATGGTGATCGCGCGATTGGAGAGGGTGAGTTGATGGAAGCCGGTTCCGTCGACGTTGATCTCGTACAGCCGCCAGCCGTAATTAGGCGAGTCGCGCTCCAGCGTCGTGGCCCCGGCGAACGCGATCTTCGTCGCGTCGAAGTTCACGTCGGGCGATTGCACGTCGACCAAACCGGGTGTCGAGTAGACGAAGAGCGTCCCGTCGGTGTTGCGCCGGACGAGCTTGCTGCCCGGCGCGAACTTGGGCAGGCCGCTGCCGAAATGTCCGGCCGGGCCGAGTTCGTTGCGGAAGATGTCGTCGGGCGTGGCGAGGTGCGCCCGCGCGACGAACACAATCGGCGGCAGCGGATCGGCAGTGAGCCGCGCCGCAGCGGTGGCCGGCACAAGCGTGCTCGGGCCGATCAGGATGGCGAAGAGAAGCCGCAAGGTGGAAGACGAACTGCTCATGATTGAGTCTCCGATTGAAGTGGAATCAGTATAGAGGCGCAATCGGCGCGGAGGCAATAGCCGGGCGGTCACAGGCTGAAAGTCGTGACGAAAAAGTAACAATACGTTAGATGGGTCACTGGCACATGACGGGCATGCCCCGTTGCGCCGCCGAAGCCAGGATGGCATCCCACAGCCGAGCCATGCGCAAGCCGACTTCGGGCGGGCAAGGGTTGGACATTTGCCCATTCCGCACGGCCAGGAATTGTTCCCACACGCCGAGCGAGGGCGGCACGCGCACGGCGCGCAGTTTTCTCCAACCCGCGTGCTGAATCTCTAGTCGCTCACCCCACATGTCGGTGCGCAGGATCGCTTTGGAATAGAAGGCACGAATGTCCGACGCGCAGGAAGGGATCGTCTCGCCACAGCCGTGCAGTGTGACCAGCGCGCCAGAGGCCAACCGCCCGATCACCACAGCCAGCGTTTCGACGGTCCGCCCGCGCTGATCGATCCAGGCGGCGATCTCCGCAAACTCTTCGCCGGCCAGGTCTACTACCGTGTTGAGCATATGCGCGCCAGTATCGAACAGAAAGCCACCGCCGGAGATTTCGGGCTGCTGCCGCCACGTATTCTCCGTAATCGGCCCCCAGTCCTGCCAGAGCGTGGCACTGATGCTCAGCAGCGTGCCCAACTCGCCGGAGCGAAACATCGCCGCGGCGGTGCGAATCTGCGGTGAGAGACTGCCGGGGAACGCGACCACCAGCAATCGGCCCGTGCGGTCGCGGGCCTCGATCAAACTGTGGGCTTCGGCTGCGGTCATCACCATCGGCTTTTCGAGCAGCACGTCCAAGCCGGCCTCCAGGCAGGCTTGCGTCTGATCGTGGTGATAGACGTGCGGCGTGATGATAAACGCCGCGTTGAGCCGATCGCCGTAGTCCGCCAGCAATTTGCTGAGATCAGGTTGATTGGGCGGCGGCTGCAACCCGGCTTCCCTGAAGAGTTTGGCCGTCGCGGCATACGCTTCGGCCGACGGCTCACACACGACCGTGATGCGCGTGGTGTCCGTCTGCTTGAGCATCCCGCGAATATGATGGCGGGCCATGGCGCCACAGCCGATCATCGCTGTCCGAACCAATCGAGGCATAAGGTTATCTCTCCATTTGCAAATTGCTAGAATGCAGCCTTCAGGCTACCATATCGCTGTTGCAAAAGTCCAGTCACAATTTCAAAGGAGCTCAAAATGACCGACACGCTCCGCGTCACCGTTTGGAACGAAGGCCGCCACGAGCGCAGCAACCCGAAGATAGCCGCCATCTACCCCGAAGGCATCCATGGCGCCATCGCCGCCGGTCTGCGCGCGCATGGCCTCACCGTGCGCACTGCGACGATCGATGAGCCAGAACACGGCTTGACCGATGAGGTTCTCGCCGCCACCGATGTGCTGACATGGTGGGGACACATGGCGCACGGCGAAGTGAGCGACAGGGTGGTCGATCGCGTTCAACACCGCGTGCTGGACGGCATGGGTCTGATCGTGCTGCATTCGGGCCATTTCTCCAAAATCTTCAAGCGGCTGATGGGCACGACCTGTGACCTGAAGTGGCGTGCGGCAGGCGAGAAAGAACGCATCTGGGTGATCGAGCCGGGCCATCCGATCGCCGAGGGCTTAGGCGAAACCATCGAGATCGCGCATGAGGAAATGTATGGCGAACGCTTCGACATCCCGGCGCCCGAGAGGCTGGTATTCGTCAGTTGGTTTCAAGGCGGCGAAGTTTTTCGCAGCGGCTGCTGTTACACGCGCGGGCGCGGTAGGATTTTCTACTTCCGTCCCGGCCATGAGACTTACCCCACCTACCACTATCCTGAGGTGCAGCGCGTGATCGCCAACGCCGCGCGCTGGGCGGCGCCGTCAGCCGGGCCAAAACCCGTGTTCGGCAACGCCAAGCCGTTGGACCAGTTAGCGCAAGAGGCACAACGTTAAGATGGCCTATCAAACGTCACTCGTCACCCGTCACTCTTTTCCATTGAGTTGCTCACGCAGCCACGAGTCAAGTGTGGTATGCGGCGTGACATAGCCATCGCCAGCGATCTCCCGGCGCATTTCGTTTAAGGCGCCGGCGCGCTCAGCATACACGTCGTGCTTGTGAATGGTTTCCAGGTTGACCTGGCGAGCCTGCACGAAGGCGTCATCTGGCAAGTCAGGGTACTGCTCGATCACGCTGTAGAGCATTTCGCGCACGGCGTCTTCCACAAAACGCGGGTGCCGATGTGCTTTCGCAACGACGAACAACTCGTCGGGGCGCTTAAGCAGGTCGTAGTTCTCACTGCTCATCGCGCCTTCCACAATGCTCACCAGATCCTGCGCGTTGATCGGCATTTCGGCGCCGATCAGCAGCGTGCCGCGTCCGCGCTGGTTGTGCGTCGCCAGGGGCACGACGGCCAGCGCCCGCTCGGCTTCCTCGGCGCTGAAGCCGGACTCCAGCAACCGTTCACGCGCATGGGCGGCGATCATATCCTGCGCGCAGGGACAAGCCATCATGCCCTCCGCCTCCACGCCGACGAGGTGCACCACGCGCCGCTCGGTGGCGGCGGCGATCCCGATGAGCGTGTAAATCTCCTGTGTCAACTTCCCCGACACCGGCGCGTGGCGTTCCAATGGGAATTGCGCGCGCAGGCGCACGTCGGAGCGGATCGTGCGCTGATCACGCAGCACCTGGCGCGCGATCCGTTCGGCCAGGCTCTCCAGCGTGGACACGCGCTCGGCGCTGACCTCGCCGATCACCTCTTCGACCGTATCGCTGAAGCGTGACATGTGCGCGCCTTTCTGATCGGGCCGCAGTTCCACGTAAATGTCCATCTCAGCATCGAGCAGCTCGTCGCGCTGTTCGCCCTGCAGCCGGACGATGCGGCGGATGTGGCTGACACCGACATGCGTCAAGCTCAGGCGGGCAGGCGGCGCTTCTTCTTGCACGTCACGAGTCAACTGCACGCTCAACGCCCGCTCTTTGCGTACGACCTTTCCAACACCGTTCAACCGCTGCGCCAGCGCCAAGGCGCTATCGTGCAAGCCCGGCAACACCAGATCGGGCGCGATTTCAGCCAGCGGCGCCAACACAAAGGCGCGCTCGGCGATTCGCGCATGCGGGATGGTCAGGCCGGGTTCGTCGATCCGCAGATTGCCATACGCCACGAGATCGAAGTCGATCGGGCGCGGCCCGTAACGCTCGACGTGCTGGCATCCCATACGCCGCTCGAGGTTCTTAAGAAAACGCTGCAACTCGCCGGGCAGCAGATGCGTGCTGCCACGCAGCACCATGTTCAGATAACGCGGCTGATCGGGGTTATAGGCCGGTTCCGTCTCATACACCGAAGAGAACTGCTCGATCTTGACCTTCTGACGCAACTGGCTGATCGCGTCGATCAGATTGCTGCGTCGATCGCCCAGGTTGCTGCCCAATGTGATGTAAACCGTCGTCGTTGTCATCGTCATCCTCCTCACGTTATGGTGCGGCAAGCTCCTCACGATACACCGCCGACTGGCCCCGCGATTCTTCAACCTCCATCTCGATCGAGCGCAGCGGCTGCCCGCCGAACTGCCGCAGTTCCTCCAGCGCGCGCTTCGTCAGATACTGCGCCAGCATCTCTGCAGTGGTGTTGGGAATCGGCAACAGCACCACATCCTCACGCGGAAACACGAAGCGCCGATGCTTGTACGAGACCTCGATTCTATCGTCGTACTGCTCCAGCGTAAGCAGCGGGTTGTGGAGCGGCAGCAGCATGCGGTGATCCAGTTCGTCGCACAGGCGCTTCATCAGGCGTTTGACGCGCACAAAGTTCAGCACGTAGAAGTTCTCATCAATCGGGCCTTCCAGGGTAATGCGCACGCGGTAGTTGTGGCCGTGGAGCGTCTCGCACTGGTGGCCGTCGTAGGTAATGAAGTGACCCGAGCAGAATCCGATATAGTCCTTTTCAACGTTGATCCGAAACGAGCTCATGCTGTATCTCCTACAACGACGTCTGCCGTCGCGAGCGGGCGCGCCGGCCCGGGCCCGTTCGAGATCAAAGGGCGGCAGCTGACCGGGATCGATCGAACGTAGGCATCAAACACACGGTAATTATAGCCTGAGTCGATCAACTGGAGCGAAGCTGGCGGCCTGGGGGTAGCGACACGCTGGGGCACAGTGCGCGCAAATCGGCATCGCCGAAATAATCTAAGGCGATCGCCTCGTAGCAGCCCGCCTGCACGGCTAATTTGGCAGGCATGCGCATAGTGTAGCCGGCGAGAAGGATGGGCCGGGGTGAGCGGTTCATCCAAAAATGATGACTTTTCTCAACTCGTATATTCGTTGATGCATGCCTTCCTTATGTTTCACGCCCGAAACGTTTGCCCACGTCACAGCGAACTCCTTTGCGACAGACGCAGGTCCCGACGCGCCTGGAACAACCCAACGATTTGATCCTTTTGTTCGTCTACTCATCAGGGATAGTCTCCCTCTCGGGTATTGTTGGCTAAAAAATGAGCTCTCGCCGCCGTCCTCGGCGGCGCGTCTCGGCCCATGTCGCGCCGGGGACGGCGCTTTGAGCCATCCCAGCATTCGCCTGATGGCAGCAACACTTTACAGGGAGATTATCTCACCGGGCTTTTGCCAAATTCCGGGACCGAGGCTAGACGAAGCCCGCTGGAGGGTTAGTGGGTATGATTGGCCGTGTCTTCGGCCTCGCCAGCCAGACGATCGAGCAGCTGAGGAATCATCTGGTCATGGTCCGCGATCAACGCTGGGACGCCGTCCGGCAAGCCTGCCCAGAAG
>JBOGUH010000502.1:0-2052 GCA_050695975.1 Anaerolineae bacterium | reverse complement strand
GGCTTCGTCGGCGATCTGCCGCATCGAGGTGGCGCTGTAGCCCTGGCGCAGGAAGAGCCGATGGCCTGCGTCGATAATCGCCGCGCGGGTGCGCTCGCCTTTGGTCACGCGGTTCTTCGTTTGTTTGGGTCTCGTCGCGCGTTTGGCCGTCATCGTTCGCATCATAAAAAATGAACGGGTGTTCATTTTTATTCTACACCCGATTGCCGTCTTGTCAAGCACGAATTTCTTGACGGGTATAACGCAAGACGGCCGGTTGCTTTTCCCGCGGTCAAACACAACAGCGAATGAAGGTTGCCCATGTCTCCGGTCATACCCGGCCCTCACTTTTACCGTCGAATTTGATGACCGCAGCCACTTCCGACCACCGCCTGCATTGGATAAGATTGACGCGGTTAGACAAGAGGCAAAGGCGTATGAAGAATAAACAAACTTGGATTGTCATCGGTCTGCTGCTGGTCGTGTGCGCGGCAGGCGCATTCGTCGTGTCGCGGGTGTTGATGAGCCGTAGCGCGGCGCAGGCGCTGGCGGACGTCGAGACGGGACAGGTGACGCGCGCCACGCTGTCGTCGGCGGTCGAGTCGTCGGGCAGCGTGGCCGCGCAAGACAGCGTGGCGCTGTCGTTCGGCACGAGTGGGACGGCCGCCCGCGTCGTCGTCGAGGCCGGCGATCGCGTGAAGAGAGGCGACGTGCTGGCCGCGCTCGACACAGCCGATTTGGAGCTGCAAGTCGCTCAGGCTGAGCAGGCATACCTCATCCAGCAGGCGAACTACAGCACGACGGTCGCGGCCGATCCGGCTGCAGTCGCATCGGCACAGGCCGCCGTGAGCAGCGCGAACGCCGCCACCGTCGCGGCCAAGCAGAAATATGACTTGAGCGCCGACCAGATCACGGTCGGTTGCGCAAGCCTGGAGAACGCCAAAGACGCGCTGGAAAACGCGCAGAAGGCTTACGACAATCTGCTGAACTTCTGGAAGACGCGCGACTACGCGCCCTATTCGCCGCAGAAAGCCCAGCTCGACACCGCGCAGAACAACTACAACGTTGCGCTGGCGAACTGCAATATCACCACAAGCGGCATCAACGACGGCGCGGTTCGATCGGCGCTGGCGCAGCTCGAACAGGCGAAGCAGACGCTGGAGAACTTGACCCATCCACGCACCGAAAAGGTTGAGATTGCCCGGGCGCAGTTGGAGCAGTCGCGCATCTCGCTCGAACAGGCGCGGCTGCGGCTGGCGAACGCGCAGATCGTCGCGCCGTTCGATGGCGTGGTGACGAAGGTCAACGTGAAGGTTGGCGAGCCGAGTGGCGCCACACCGGCGATCGAGATCGCCGACGTGAGCGGCTATCACGTCAACGTGCTGATCGACGAGATCGAGATCGCGCTGGTGCAGGCCGGCCAGACGGTCGAAGTGACGCTCGACGCGCTGCCGGGCGTCACGCTGTCGGGCGCGGTCGCGCGCATCGATCCGGCCGGGACGATCAGCCAGGGCGTGGTCAACTACAACGTGCGCGTCGATCTCGATCCGACGGATGCCGCGCTGCGGCTCGACATGACCGCGAACGTGCGCATCCTGGGCGAGACGCACGCGGACGTGCTGGCCGTGCCTACGGCGGCGGTTCGATCGGACGCCGAGGGCGCGTACGTGATGACGATTAGCCAGAGTGGGCCGAAGCGCGTGCCGGTGACTATCGGCCTGAGCGACGGCGATCTGACCGAAGTCACGGGCGAGCTGCGCGAGGGCCAACCGGTATTCATCGGCGAGCCGCCACGGCTCGGGTTCGGCCCGTTCGGCGGCCAGGGCGGCCCGCCAAGTGGTTTTCCGGGCGGTCAAGACGGCCCCGGCCAACCATAGTGGATCGTCTGGTGATGACCCACATTGTTCAGGCGACAGTTGAACTGTCGCCTGCAGCCCGCAGTGCAACTGCGGGCGAACGGACTTGTGGGTAATCACCAGGGATCGTAGATTGCAGATGGCCGATGGCAAAGCGCAGGTAGTCGGTTTCGAGACCCGCAATCAGCAACCAGGATATGTGAACGATGATTGAAAT
>JBOGUH010000501.1:0-2211 GCA_050695975.1 Anaerolineae bacterium | reverse complement strand
CCCTAACAGAGAAGCCAACTGACTTCGTTCCTCCAAATCGGCAGTGGCGTCAATCTCGACATCATGTGCCGGGGATACGATCAGCTCAATCTCTCTCTGCCGGACACGGTCAAGAATGAGTTCGACCGCGATTGTCTCCAGTCGAATCCGAACCATGCTCTGATCGTCGAAAGGCCGGCACAAGGCGCAAACATCCAGATATACCCGTCTAGGGCCCGCCGGAGAACTCATGTCATCACGCATTATACTCTGTTCGGCGTGGGTTTACGAACGCGGTTTTCCATCTCCATCTCATAGCCCAGCAGGGGTCAGGCGGTCATGGCGTGTTGACGAGCCCTCTCGACGTACTCCAGCGACTGGTGCCGGAAGTACGTATCGTACAGCTCGGCGTAGTGCCCGCCGCGCGCCATCAACGCGGCGTGATTCCCCTCTTCGATGATACGGCGTGCGCGCAGGACGATGATCCGATCGGCCGATCGCACCGTCGACAAACGGTGCGCGATCAGGATCGACGTGCTGCCGGCCAGGATCAAATCGAGCGCGTCTTTGATCTGCGATTCGGTGAACGGGTCGATGCTGGCCGTCGCTTCGTCGAGAACGAAGATGGCCGGTCGCTGCGCCAGCACGCGCGCCAGCGCGACCAACTGGCGCTGCCCCATCGACAGGCGGTCGCCCCGCTCGCCGACGTCTGTGCGCAGCCCGTCGGGCAGCGTGTCGATCCATTCGCCGCCGCCGATGCGCCGCGCGATCGATTCGATCTCGGCGTCGCCAAGTTCGGGCCGCCCGTAGCGGATGTTGTCGGCGAGCGTGCCGGCGAACAGGAACGGCGTCTGCGACACGATGCCCAGTTGCCGCCGGTACGAGTGCAGGTCGAACGAGCGGATGTCGCGCCCGTCGATCGTCAGACTGCCCGATTGAAATTCGTAGAAGCGCGCGATCAACCTGGCGATGCTGCTCTTGCCCGCGCCGGTATGCCCGACCAGCGCCACGCTCTCGCCGGCGGCGATCCGCAGCGAGAAATCTTCGAGCACGGTTTCCTGCTTGGAGTAGCGGAAGTTGAGCCGGTCGAAGCGGATCTCGCCGCGCAGCGCCGGCGCGAGCCGGTCATCGATCTGCCGCACGACCGGCTCGGCGTCGATCAGCGCGAAGATGCGCTCGGACGCCGACAGGCCGGCCTGAAACTGCGACCAGAACGCGGCGATGTTGATCATCGGGAACCAGAAACGATCGACGCTGATGACGAACAGGAACCACGCGCCCGGCGAGATCGATCCACTCCCGGCGGCCAACCCGCCAAAGTACACCAGCAGCGCCGTGCCCACACCGGCCAGCGCGTTGAGCAGCGGAAAGATCGTCGCCAGCACCATCCCGCGCCGCAGGTTGATCCGGTACGCCAGTTGGTTGACGCCGCTGAACGATTCGTAAATCGCGCGTTCCTGCCTGAAGTTCTTAGCAATTTGGATGCCGGTGACGACTTCCTGAATCGAGGCGTTGACTTCGGCCATCGCCCGCGAGCCCTGGCGCGTGACGTCGCGCGCGATCTTGCGGAAACCGATCGCCACGACGTACACCACCGGGGTCAATGCCAGCAGCATCAGCGTCAAGCGCCATTCGATGCTGAACAGGATCGGCAGCAGGATCAACACCAGCAGCACCTGGCTGATCAGATCGGTGACGAGCACGACGACCTGAGCGAACTCCTGCGTATCGGACGTGATGCGGCTGACGATGCGGCCCGACTTGAACTCGTCGTAAAACGACAGGTCGTGCTGCACCGACGCGCGGAAGGCATCCTGCCGCAGCGCCAGCACCACGTCGCCGGTCACGCGCTGCGTCAGGCGGCGGCGCCACCAATTGGCCGCCCAGTTCAGAACGCCGCTCAACAGCACCGCGCCGACCAGAGCGTAGAAGAGCAGATCGGACGACCGCTCGGCCAGCGCGTCGACCCCGCGCGCGATCAGGATCGGCAGCGCCGCGCCGAAGATCGCCATCGCCAGAATCAGCACCGCAACAAGCACGACCTGCGCGCGGTACGGCGCAACGTACTGCGCGATGCGCCGAATCAGCACGCGGTCGGAATATTCTCGGTCGTAGGCCTCGGCTTCGAGGCCGGCGAAAATAGCCATGTGAGCTCCACACCTCACCCCCCTCCCTCCTCTCCTGACGCTTTTCGTCGGGAGTGGGGGGAGGGGCCGGGGGTGGGGGGTGAGG
>JBOGUH010000500.1:0-1541 GCA_050695975.1 Anaerolineae bacterium | reverse complement strand
ACCTGCCCGAGGTGCTGGCGATGAGCGATCGCATCCTGGTGATGCGCGAGGGCCGGCCGATGGGCATTTTCACCCGCGCCGAAGCAACGCAGGAAAACATTCTGGCTGCGGCGATGGGTCAGGATCGCAGGGCGGAAGAGGTTTCGGGATGAACGCACTCACGCGTCGCATCCGCCCCGAGCAGATCCGCGAGTTGAGCCTCGTCTTCCTGATCGTCGTCATGATCCTGTTTTTCGGCACGCAGATCGAGGGCTATTACAGCGCGCGCACCTTCGTCCGCATCGCCACCAGCGTGGCGGTGATCGCGGTGGTTGCCGTCGGGCAAACGCTCGTCGTGCTTACCCGCAACGTCGACCTGTCGGTCGGCTCGATCGTCGGCTTCGCCGCCTATTTCGTGGGCACGCAGCTCGCCAACGACAACGCGATGGCTCCGCTCGTCGCCGTCCTGTTGGCGATCGGTCTCGGCGCGTTGATGGGTCTGGCGAATGGCCTGCTGGTGGCGTATGGCCGCGTGCCGGCGATCATCGTCACGATCGGCACGCTGGCGATTTACCGCACGCTGCTGATCAATTATTCCGGCGCGAAGACCGTCACCGCCGGCTCGCTGCCGCCGTGGGTGAGCGAGTTGCCGCGCCAGAACCTGGTCTCCATCGGCGAGATCGACATTCGCCTGATGGTGGCGCTGGCGCTGCTGATCGTCGTGCTGTTTCAGTTGGTGATCACGTATCTGCCCTACGGTCGCCGCCTGTACGCGATCGGCTCGAACCCCGAGGCGGCGCGCATCGCCGGTTTCCCGATGCAGCGCATCGTGGCGATCGCGTTCGTGCTGTGCGGGGCGCTGGCCGGTCTGGCCGGGTTCATGTTCCTGGCGCGCTTTGGCACGATATCCGCCGTCGCCGCGCAGGGTCTGGAATTGCAGGTCGTGGCGGCAGTGGTCGTGGGCGGCGTGAATATCTTCGGCGGCTCAGGCTCGATGATCGGCGCGCTGCTCGGCGCGGTGATGATCGACACGCTGGAGCAGAGCTTGATTCGCTGGCTGCAAATCAGCGAATTCTGGCGGGACGCGCTACTAGGATTGTTGATCTTGTTGGCTGTGGCGAGCGATGCCGTGATCCTGAATCGCCTGCGCACGCTGTGGGCGCGGAGCGGGTTGCAGGTCAAGTCACGTGCGGAACAGCCTCAGGTTCAGGAGGAGATCGGCCATGTCGCTTAAGTGGGAGCGGCTGAGAAGTTGGGAAGGATTGCTGCTCGCGATTTTGGCGACAGTCATCGTCACGAATGCGGTTCAGTCGCCTTTCTACCTGGGTGTCGAGAATCAGGTCAACCTGTTTGTCTTGTTCGTCGAACGCATCATCGTCGTGCTGGCGATGACCTTCATCATTATCAATGGAGAAATCGACCTGTCCGCCGCGTCGGTGATGGGCTTGTCGGCCTGCATGCTGGCCTACCTGCACGGGCGCGGCGTGCCGCTGCCGGTCGGCATTCTGGCCGCGCTGTTGGCCGGGGCGCTGGCCGGCGCGTTCAACGGCTTCTGGATCGCG
>JBOGUH010000499.1:0-2968 GCA_050695975.1 Anaerolineae bacterium | reverse complement strand
GTGTTCGTCCTGACCGATTCAGGATCGGGCGCGCGGATCGGCTCGCTGACCGATGCCCAACTCAGGGCGCTGATTGATCGGCCGGAAGAAGCGCCGTGGGAAAGCCGCGACTATTCGATCAGCGCCGGCCAACTGGCGTTGAAGGAACAATCCGGCGCCGATCCGGCGCTCGTCACGACGCTGAGACAGGCGTTGGGCGGCCGCGAAAGCATGGCCGTTCATGTCGAGCGCTCCGGCAACACGGTGTGGGGTTTGATCGGCGGTGAGCGCCATGCGCTCTATTTCGATCCGGCCCTCTTTTCGGCCGGCAGCTTTCCGCTGGACGCGGCGAACACCTTCAATCTCGTGCGCCTGCTGTTCCTGTTCGCGTGTTTCGCCGCCCTGGCGCTGGGGATAGGCTTGTGGTGGGATTCGCGCAAGTGGCTGATCGCGTTGGGCATCTTTGGCGGGATCAGCGTGGTCTTGTTCACGACGATGTTTACCAACGGCTTGGGGCTGGGCACGGGTTACGTCGGCTCGTTGCTGTACTGGCTGGCTCAACAAGAGGTTAACCGTGGCACTCAGCCGCCGGGTTACTACTTCTTCGTCACGCCGTTTTACGAGTATCTGCCAATGATTCTGGCGCTGGCCGCGCTGGGCTATTTTGGCTGGCGGCTGCTGATCGGGCGCAGCACGGCGTTGAATGGTGACAAAGGCGATCGCAGTGCGCCGCTGGCCGTGTCACTGCTGATCGTGTGGGTGGTGCTGTCGTGGGCGATATACTCCTATGCCGGCGAGAAAATGCCGTGGCTGATGGTCCATCTGGCGCTGCCGATGATTCTGCTCGCCGGACGGTTTGTCGGCGAGCGGCTGGATCACATCGATTGGCGAGGCGTTCTGGTGCGACGCGAATGGCTGGCGGCGATCCTCGTCCCGGTCTGCGTGGGGTCTGTGCTGGCGGTGCTGGGCGCGCTCGGCGCGATGTGGGCCGCGACGCAGCAGGGATCGGCCGCGCCGAGGCTGACTCAGCTGAACGCGATCGGCAGCCTGTTATCCGGTCTGTTGGTCGGGGGTGGCGCGTTGGCCGCGCTGGCGGTGCTGGCCCGGCGCAGCGGCATGGGTTCGATCCTGCGCATGGCCGGCCTGGTCGCCTTCGGGGTCCTGGCGCTGATGACGATTCGCACGGCGTGGCTGTACAGCTACGTGAACCAAGACTACGTGGCCGAATTCGGGATGTACGCGCACGGCGGGCCGGGCTTGAAGATCGCGGCCCGGCAGATCGAGGAACTGTCGCAGCGTCTCACCGGCACGCCCAACCAGATCGAAGTGCTGTACGACGCCGACGCGACATGGCCGTGGCTGTGGTACCTGCGCGACTTCCCCAACAAGCGCTACGTCGCCAGCACGCCGACGCGCAGCGATGCCAGCCTGCCGGTCATGATCCTCAGCGCCGAGAACTGGAATGCGGTCGATCAAGCTGTGGGTGACAATTTCAACTGGTTCCAGTTCCATCGCATCTGGTGGCCGATGGAGGACTACAAGCGCATCCCGGAGATCGTCTGCCCGGCGCAAGTGCGTTTGCCCGACGGCAGTGTGGCGCGCTATGCGGCCTACGACGAGAACGCCGACGACGTGATCGATTTGAACGAGCAGACCACCGGCGACGCGCGCTGCCGCCAGCATGTGCGCGACCTGATTCCGGCGCTGTGGGATATCTTCTTCCGGCGCGATTACACGCTGTATGGCCAACTCACCGGGCAGACCTTCACGGCGCAGAATTGGCCGTTGCAGGACGACTTCCGTCTGTACGTGCGCAAAGACCTGGCGGCCAAAGTGTGGGATCAGGCGGTGGGATCGCTCAGCGCAGGCGGCGAGAGTGTGCCACTGCCGGTGGAGAGCGATCCGTACCAGTCACGTTGGCGCGACGTGCAATCGATCAAGACTTTCGGTACGGCTGGTCAGGGGAATGGACAGTTCTTAGCTCCGCACGGCATCGCCCTCGCGCCGGACGGATCGATCTACGTCGCCGATTCAAACAATCACCGGATCGTCAAACTGGATGCCAAGGGCAAGACTCTCCTCTCGTTCGGCACGTGGAGTGGCGAGCCACCCAACAATAACTTCCTCAACCCGAACTGGAATCCACCGGGCAGCACGTTCTACGAGCCGTGGGACGTGGCCGTCGGGCCGGATGGATCCGTGTACGCCGCCGACCTGTGGAACAGCCGCGTGCAGAAGTTCGACGCGAACGGCAAGTTTATCAAGATGTGGGGCGGCTTCGGCGACTCGGCGGGACAGGCGTCGGGCGAAGAAGGACATTTCTACGGCCCGCGCGGTATCGCCGTCGGGCAGAACGGCCATGTGTATGTGGCTGACACAGGCAACAAGCGCGTTCAAGTGTTTGATGAAGACGGCAACTTCATTCTGCAGTTCGGCGGCGGCGGATTGTTGGATGGGAACCTCGACGAGCCGGTAGGCATCGCGGTATCCGACAACGGCGAAGTGATTGTCGCCGACACGTGGAACGGCCGCATCCAGGTGTTCGGCGCGGAAGATGGACAGGCGTTGCGCCGGTGGAATATCGACGGCTGGTTCGATCTGGCTGCGCCAGACCTGGGGCAGTCCAAGGTCGGCAAGCCCTACCTCGGCATCGGGCCTGACGGCCGCATCTACGTGGCCGATCAAGCGGGTAACCGCATCCTGGTGTTTAGCCCGACCGGCGAATATCAGGCAGCCTTTGGGCGATTCGGCGAAGACGAATTCAGTTTCGCCGCGCCGAGCGGTGTAGCTGTCGACGACGAAGGGAATGTGCTGGTCGTCGATACGGGCAGTCATCGCGTCATGCTTTTCCCACCGGTGGAGTAGGGGCGATCCTCGCGGTCGCCCGGTCGCGCTCGCCCAAACATGCCTAACCTATTAAGAGCCCCGTTTTCTCGAAGAAAGCGGGTTTCTTGTGTTGGCGTGTGGTATAATCGCGCGCGGCACTTAT
>JBOGUH010000498.1:0-3711 GCA_050695975.1 Anaerolineae bacterium | reverse complement strand
TCGCAGGCTCGTGGGCCGGGGCCGCAGCCGGGGCGCTGGGCAGTCACGGCGTCTACTTTGCACTCGGGTATCTGTTCAACCTGTTTTCGCTCGAGCCGAACGTGTGGCTGAGCCTGATGATGAACGTGCTGGGGTTCACGCTGGGCGTGTGGCGGCCTATCGTGTTCTATCCTTTTCAGGCGGCGTGGAATACATTGTTGTACCGAGCCGACGAACGGCGCGCAGCTGAAAAGGCAGCATCTGGAGGTGCTGAAAGATCGGCATCTGGAGATGCCTCCCACGATCGCTCTAGCCTGCTGCGCTGGCATGCCGCGATGTGGGACGAGCTGCAGCGCCTGCCGCTGTTCGGGCTGGAACAGCACCTCGTCCTGGTCGTCGAGCGCAACCCAGACGAAGGTCAGGCGGCCATCGATTACGTGAGCGCCGGTCATCAACAGTGGGCCGCGCAGGCCGCGCAGATCGAACTGGACGCGCGCCAGTTGGAACGCTGCGCAGACGTAGAAGCCATCAGTAACACTCATCGTCGGCTGGCGGCGGGCGAGCTGGAAGGCCCGGCCAGCGCGCTGCTGCGCAGCCTCAGCCGCATCAGTCGAGATGTGGAAGCCGCCTTGCAGCAGGAGAGCACCTACAATCAGCGCCTGGCGCTGAGCGCCATCGAAGATCGGCTGGATGGTCTCCTGCGCGAGTTGACGCGCAGCAGCGAGCGTTACGCGTTTCGGTTCCGTCCTGTCGCGACGCACTGGCGGCGGATCGTGGCCGCACGGGTGCGCGAACTGGTCGAAGCAGCCGAGATTCGCCAGGAGATCGACAACCCCTACGTCATCGGCGTGCCGCTCACCGAGCAGCAGGAAATCTTCGTCGGGCGTACCGACGTCAGCGCCCGCATCGAGGGCCTGTTGCTCGACCGGCGTCGCCCGCCTCTGCTGCTCTATGGTCAGCGGCGCATGGGCAAAACCTCGCTGCTCAACAACCTGGGGCGTTTGCTGCCCGAAACGATCGTCCCGCTGTTTGTGGATTTGCAAGGGCCGGTCGCGCTCGCCCGTGACCACGCCAGTTTCTTCTACAACATGGCTCGCAGCCTGATCGACTCGGCCAGCCGGCAGCGCGGTCTCGCGTTGCCTCGCCTGACCCGCGAGGCGTTGGCGGACGATCCCTTCACGCGCTTCGACGAATGGCTCGACGAAGTTGAAGCGGCGCTGGACGCGCAGGGACACAGCACCGCGCTGCTGGCGCTGGATGAATTTGAAGCGCTGGATAACGCCCTGACCGACGGCCGCCTGAGCGAAGCGGCGGTGCTGGGCACATTGCGTCACATCATCCAGCACCGATTGCGATTCAAGGTGCTGCTGGCCGGCTCGCACACGCTGGACGAATTTAAGCGCTGGGCCGGCTACCTGATCAACGCGCAGGTGTTGGGCCTCGGCTACCTGAATGAGGCCGAAGCCTGCCAGCTCATCGAGCGGCCGGTGAAGGATTTCGCGCTGCGCTACGAACCCGAGGCCACCCGGCGAATCCTCGACCTCACGCGCGGCCATCCTTTCCTGGTTCAGCTGTTGTGCGCCGAAATCGTGTCGCTCAAGAACGAGCAAGAAGTCTCCCGTCGCCGGCGGGCCCGCCGGGTCGACGTGGAAGCGGCGGTGCCCGAAGCGCTCAGCCGTGGCAGCCTCTTCTTCGCCGACATCGAGCGCAACCAGGTCGGCGCGGCGGGGTTAGCCTTATTGCGTTTCATGGCAGTACAGGGCGAGGAGGCAGTGGTCGGCCCACAGGCGCTGGCTCGCCACTGCCCCGATCCGCTCGAACGCACGCTCGAATTGCTGCTGAGACGCGACCTCATCGAATCGGTCGACGGCGGCTATCGCTTCCAGGTTGAGATGATCCGGCGCTGGTTCATTATCACAAACAGCGTCCCTCATCGCGCATCACGCTCACACTTTGCCCAGCAGGGTCGCCAGTTGTTTTCGGAATGACTTGCCTGTAATCTCCCTGAACATCTCCGGGAATTGATCCTGGCGCGTCTGAATTTCGGCTTGCGCCTCGGAGAGATACGCCACAACGGCGGCCAGATCACTCGCGCCCATGCCGGCGATGGCATGTTCCGCCAGATACGCGCCGAGCATCTTGGCGGTGACGTCCGCATCGTGCAGCAGGCCGAGGTGATCCTGCGCGCGCACGGTCAGCTCGATCAGCTTGATCGCGCCTGCGCCTAGAACCTCCCGAAAGAACTCCAGCAGATATCTCAGCCGCTTGAACTCGATCCGCAGTGCGTGGAGAGACTCGAGTGATGGGTGTTCCAGCGTTTCGTACGCGCGGACAACGCTGTATTGAGTCCAGACCGCTACCGGTATGACATCGCACACCCGCGGTGATCCCTCTGGATGATCGCCCGAATTCACAGCCGCTCCCGGCTCAGTGACGAACGCTTCAATCGCCTCTGCGAATTTAGCGAAACGCTTGCCCCCGAGAAACTGAACCAAATCACGCTGAGCCTCCGCGCGGCGCGACTTGAGAAGATCGAGCCAGGCGTCGAGCTTCGGCGCGCCGGGCGGCTGGCGCTGAGCGAACGCCAGCCCGTGATTGAGGATCACATCCAGATCGCGCGCCGCGCCCAAATGATCCGCCAGATCGCGCAGATCGGCGCGGAAGGATCGCACGACCTTGCGCTTGTAGAACGGTCCGGCAATGCGAAACGCGGCGCGCAGCCGCCGGATGGCGACGCGCATATCGTGGATCGCTTCTTCGTCACCCTCAGCCGCGGCGCTTTCGAGCTTGCGCAGGCGCGCGAAGTGAAAGGCCATGATGCGCCGGCCCGCTTCCGGCATCGGGTCGGTCGGGCGAAAGCCGAAGCGTCTGGAGCGGCGCATCTTCTTCGGCTTTGCCGCAGGCTCCTCGATGATAGGACTCTCAGCCGGCAGGTCGGCGCCGGCGGCTCCGGTCGTCTGGTTCGCGCTGTCGACGTACGCTTCGAGGCTGGCGCCGGTCTCGTCGAGACTGTTTGAGTCTGGTGGCAGCGTGTCGGGCGGGAAGATGCTCAGGCGCGATTGGTGAAATGCACGGATCCAGTATCGGACCTGGGCCGGGCGCAAGCCGGACGCCTCAGCGGCCCGATCGAGATCGGGATCGTCGGCCCAGTGCAGGATGGCCTTCGCGCGTTGACTCAAAGCTCCATTCGGCTGAGAAGCAATGGCCTGGAGGACAGCCTGTTCGTGCGGGGTGAGAGTGTTCTTGGTAGTGAGCAAGGCATGATCCCGCTAGCGATCAGCGCGCGGCCTTGTTCGGATACGCTCTTCTGCCCACGTCGCGGCCTCGCCTTCCAGCGGGACTTCGGGAGGGCGACTATAATCGACGGCGAGATCATACCCAAACAGATCATAGATCGTCGTGAAGGCCAGCTGCAGATCGAGCGGTACATCGGGGTCATCGGGCAGAAGCGGCACCGGCACAACGGGCAGCGGATCATTCAACGCAATCGGCCAGACTTCCGTGAGGGGTCGGCTTTCGGCGCGGCTGAGAAAAACGAAGTACGGGGCAGGCGGCAGAGGCTGCTGCATCGGCACACGTTGCCCGCTTCGCAGCAGATCGATCTCCATCAGGTGAGCGGTGCTCAACAAGACGTGCTGCCGTTTGGCAAGGTACTCCTCTCGCCCACCGCCGCGCTTGTTCGTTGGTGACAGCACTTCGATGACCGTGACCAGTTCACGGTTCGCCGTGTCG
>JBOGUH010000497.1:0-3833 GCA_050695975.1 Anaerolineae bacterium | reverse complement strand
AATGATAACCCACTTTGGAAACGCGATTCGATTCAGCACGCGGATCATAATCGGTTTTCCCTGCTGGAGCGTTAGGCAGCCCTTCTCATCAACTTGCCGATTGCCTCCGCTTCAACCGCGCGATGCGCGCCGTTTCACGCAGGATCACTTCCTTGTCGCGCTCAGGCGTGCTCAATAGTTCTTCCGCTCGCATCGCGGTGATGTCGTCGATGCGGGCCTCTTCCCATTCTTCTGCCACGTACGCGCGCAGCTCGGCGAGCGTGTTGGCGTGCGTGACCAAATCGAACGCGCCTTCGCGCTCGACGGCGAACAACCCTTTGCGAACGGCCCGCGCCAGCGCGTCGTCGGCGTCTTCGTATTCGGCGTAATCATCGCTCTCGTGGAGCCAGCCGGCGGGGATCGTCTGCCCGCCGATGCGGACTTCGATCGACGATGGCTCGGGCGGGGGGTGGATGTCGATCAGGATGCCGTTAGGCTTCAGCAGGTGGTGAATTTTCTCAAGGGCATGGACCATGCCCGCGCGTTCAATTCATCACAGCGCCCACGACAGAATCGCGATGTCGAACTCCGCTTCCGGCGCGTCAAAGTCGGCGATACTGCTGGACCGAAACTCGATTCGATCGCGCAGGCTGGGCGGCAAGTCCTCCAACGCGGCGGCGATCTCGTCGGGATCGGGATCGATCGCGGTGACATACGCGGCCCGCCCGGCATAGCGCCAGGTCAGGCGGCCATCGCCGCATCCGACCTCCAGCACGCGCATGCCGCTGAAGTCGCCGGCGAACTCGAACAGGGCAGCCGTTTCAGTATCTTCGGGATCAAGTCGAATGGGCATAGGTCAGTTCCAGGTTCTTGTTTGGTGGGGAGCTCCGACGCCATAAAAAATCGATCCGCGAATTTGCGCGAATGAACACGAAACTAATCGTGAAGATCCGCGTAGATTCGCGGATAAAGCAGGGGCAATTCGCATGCATGGCCTCAGTAGCGCAGCAGCGCGGCGACACCGGCCTTTTTCAACTGGGCATGACCCTGAATGAACTTGACCTCGCCGCCCTGCGCGACCACCTGCTCGATCATCGCTTCGACGGCATGCGGGATGTGCGCAAAGGTCCCGCCGCAGAAGGGGCAGCTCGCCAGCCGCTGCGCGGTCAGGTAGCCGCACGTGCCGCAGCGATACCCGGCGGCCTCATAGCCGTCCACGACAAGCAGCGCCTGAATGCGCCCGTCGTGCGCAGCGCTGAGCGTGTCGTCGAGCCGCGCCACACCGTTCGAGCCTTTGGCCGCGGCGGTGATGACCTTGTCGGCGAGCTCGTGCTCATGCCGGCGCGCCGCCTCGGCCAGGAGCGCCAGCGTGGTTTCGCGCAAATCGGTGTCGGGCATGTCGATGGCGGCGGCGAACGTCCCGCCAACTCGATTGGGCCACGGCGCGGGCAGCGCCGCAATAAACTCGCTGAGCATATCCTCTGCTCCGCCGATCGCGATTTGCTTGCATTGGTTGGCCGCGAAGAACGCCGCCGCCACGGCGGCTGACTCTTTGACATTACGGCGGACGACTTCGGCGACGCGGCGCGCGGCGTGGCCTCCGGTTCCGCCGCGCTGCCCAACGATCGACGATCCCCGCCCGGTCTTGAAGGAAGGCGACGATCCCCGCCCGGTCTTGACCGTGCGCACTTCTTCGCCGAGTGTGCCTTCGACGCTCATCAACTCACCTAATTGGTAGTGCAGCAGCTTGACGCCGAGCCGGTCGACCAGCGCCACGCCGTAGCTGCCGTAAGTATCCCACAGCGCCATCAGCGGCGCGATGTATGGCTTGCGTCCGATATGGATGCGGTTGGAGACAGGCAGCGTCAGCGGGTAGGCCTGCCACAGGCCGCTGCGCTGCGCCGAGAACAGCGCCACACTGCGTCCCGACCAGTCGTACTCGTGGTCGAAATACGTTTCGATCCGCGACACGTCTTCAGGCGCCGCATCGCCGTTTACACTCGCCAGCAGGTGGCGCAGCGCCAGGCGGTATTCGTCAGATGTCTGCCGGGTCGGATCGACGCTGATGTACAGGCTGAGTACTTCTGATCCCTGATATGACGCGAGCTGCTGCAAATCGTGTTGGCTCAACATGCGCCTCTCCTTTGTGGGTGATCGAGTAATCGACTGTGCAGTGGAGAAACCCGGTTTCTTACACAGCGCTTGGTGGTGCAGTGGACTGATTGGAGCAACCGAGTTTCTTAGCGAGGGCGTTCGCCGACGGTGAGGTTCGTTTCGAGCGTCTCGCCGCCGCGCAAGAAGGTGATCTTCACGACCTGGCCGACTCTGGTCTCGGCGACCAAATAGGCGATCATATGGCCGAAGCTGTCGATGGGCGTGTCGTCGATGGCGATGATGATGTCGCCGCCGGCCAAGACGTCGAAACCACGCACGGTCACACGGTGATCGCCGCCGCGCAACCCGGCCCCGGCGGCGGGTCCGCCCGGAGTCACCTCCGAGATCAGCACGCCGCGCGAGGTGGGCAGATTCAAGGCGGCGGCCAGTTCGGCCATCGTAAAGTCATTGTCTGATGAGATGCCCAGGTAGGGATAGGCCACGCGCCCGGTTTCGATCAACTGCGGCACGATGCGTTTGACCGCATTGACCGGCACGGCAAACCCCACGCCGGAGTTGGCGCGGTTCTCGCCGTTCGTGCGGATGGCGCTGTTCACGCCGATGACGCGACCATGCGAATCGATCAATGGGCCGCCGGAATTGCCAGGGTTGATCGCCGCATCGGTCTGGATGATGTCGGGATTCGAATATCGCCTATCGGGATCCAGCGTCTCGGCTTGCAGTGTGCGGCCCACGCCGCTGACGATCCCGACCGTCATCGTTCCGACCAACCCGAACGGATTGCCGATCGCCACCACGCGCTGACCCACCTTGACTTGGTCCGAATCGCCCAACTCCACCGGGCGCAGGAGATTGGGATCAAGGTTCACCCGGATCACGGCTAGATCGCTACTTGGATCGCCGCCGACCAGGTCGGCTTCGGCCACGCTGCCGTCAGCAAATGTGACGTAGATGCCTTGCGCACCCTCGACGACGTGGTTATTGGTGACGATGTGCCCATCCGTATCGAGCACGAAGCCCGATCCCGATCCGAATTCGGCGAAGTCTTGGATGCTGCCGCCCGTCACGTCGATGTTGACGACGGACGGGTTGACCCGCTCGTACAGGTTGACCAGAAGAATCTCTTCGGCGTCGGCCTCGATGATGATCGATTCGGGCAGCGGGGTCGGCAGCGCGGTCGGGTTCAGAGTGACTTGAACAACTTGGGGCGGCTGGGGTGTGGCCGTTTCGAAGATCGTCATGCCGCTGCATGCCGACAGCGCGAGGGAGGCCAGGATGAGTTGTGTTAGACGCATTTTCATGGATTGCCTCAACAGAGCGGGTTCAGCCGGACACTCAGGGCTTCGAGATCGAAACGTTGTCACGCTCACCCGCGCTAACGCGATCGTAACCGGGCCAGTTCGGCGAACAGCTTCTTCTCGTCGGGTGACAGGTTCTGCGGGATGCGGACGTGGACTTTCACCAGCAGGTCGCCGCGCGTCTGGGGATCGCGCAGATGGGGCATGCCCTGGCCGCGCAGCTTGAAGGTGCGGCCGTCCTGCGTTTCGGGTGGGATCTTCAACGACAGTGTGCCGTCGAGGGTAGGAATGAGCGCCTCGCCGCCGAGCACGGCCGTGTACAAATCGATGGGCATTTCCAAGATGAGATCGTCGCTTTCGCGCTTGAAGCGCTCGTGCGGGCGGACCTGGATCACCAGGTACAGGTCGCCGCTCGGCGCGTCGCCCAGACCTGCCCCGCCT
>JBOGUH010000496.1:0-1858 GCA_050695975.1 Anaerolineae bacterium | reverse complement strand
GCTTATCCTGAGCGCCCTGCGCCTCAATCAGACTCCCACCCGCTGGGAGTCTGATCGTACCCGGTCTGAAGCGGACTGGGATGATTTGGCCGTGCGGGCGATCGTGCTTGGGTTGGCTCCGCAGCTGCACCATCGACTCGCCGCCTGGGGGTTGAGTGTGCCAGCGTGCGCGGCAGCCAAGTTGAGCGCGACGTATCACGCACACGCCAAACGCAACGCGGCGATCTTCGCGCAATTAGGCGAGGTGCTGACCGCCTGCGCCGAACGCGGGCTGCGGCCTATCGCGCTCAAAGGAGCGCATCTGGCTGCTGTCGTATATCCAGACCCGGCGCTGCGCCCGATGAACGACATCGACTTGCTGTTTGCGCCGGACGAACTGCCCGCCGCCGAAGCTGTGCTCGAAGCGCTCGGTTACGGCGGCAAACACAAATCGGCCGACCTCGGCCCGGGCATCACCAAGCACACCAGCAGCTTCCGCCGATCGACCGCTCCAGCGGCCACCCCCAACCCCTACCTGTCAGCTGACGCCGATCGGACGATCGAGCCGCACACCTCGCTCGAAGAATCGTGGTTCGGCCTGAAAGTCGACATCACGCCCGGCGTGCGCGATCGCGCCATCGAGGCGAATCTTGGCGGGCACGTGTGCCGTGTTTTGGCGCGCGAAGACTTGCTGCTGCACGTCGCCGTCCATTTTTGCTTCCACCTGATCATGGGCTCGCCGTCGATGGTGCAGCTCACCGACTTGCTTGCAGTGACGGCCACCGGAGGGATCGACTGGGCGGCATTCGTGGAACGGTCGATCGCGCGCCGCGCAGCGCCCTGCGCGCTGGCCGCGCTCACGCTCGCGCGAGACCTGCTCGGCGCATCGACGCCGAGCGCCGTCGTGGCCGACCTGGCCTACGCCACACCCGGCCCGCTGCGCCGCCGCATCACCCAACTCAGCCTGGTCGATATTCTGCGGCGCACGCAGCAGAAACCGCTGACGACCCTGTCGCAGCGCATCCGGCGGGGATTGCGCGATCGCGCCGAGACTGCTCGCTGGGCGCCCGATCTGCGCAGCCGCTGGGATGTATGGAAGACCGCCCTGCGCATCGGGAACACCGATACATGGCGTGTGATTCGTGATGATAACGTGCGACACACCCCGCAGGCCCTCGAAGCGAAGCGGAGGGGGTCGGAGGTGCGTCGCACGTAAACCACGAGCTGATTCCTTGAAACTATCCCGCCTACTCTCACTCTCGCTGATTCTTGCGGGAAGCGTTTCCGCCAGCCGTGTGCTGGTCCGCCGCCGGCACTGGGAACGCGATCACAACCGGGTCGCCATCTGCGTGGACTACGACGATGTGTACACCGCCGCGATCCGCGCCGGAATATCGTTCGATGAACTGCTCGACGAGTTATCTCATCACGGCGCGACGCACATTTCACTGCCCGAGTGGACACTGAACCGATTGTTGCGATCGGGCCAACTCACATCGCAGGCGCCTGCTCAACCGCTTTTGGTCGCGCCACGCGTCGGTCACTGGAATTACTTGCACGGCCATCCCGATCTGGTCGCGCGCCTGGCAAACGAACTCGCCATCCGACTCGCGTATACCGAAGCACAGGTCCTATCCGGCACCACGTTGGTCTTTGCCGGTGACCTGCCGACCATCGGCGAGATCGGGCTGGGCTTCGACATGGCCGCCGCGGGACGCATTGCTGCGCATGGCCTCGGCGGCGTGCCTCGCCCGGTCAGTTACGCCTGGCCCGAACAAAAACTGCTCGATCGCAGCCTGGCCCAGGCAGCAGGGCTGGGCCGGCTGGTGGCGTTCGACGGCGACATGATCCTCGGCCACGAGATGCACCTGGACGAGAC
>JBOGUH010000495.1:0-11032 GCA_050695975.1 Anaerolineae bacterium | reverse complement strand
CGATGACACCCCAGGCGTCGATCCCGAAGGCTTCACACAAGGCCTGCGTCTCAGGATAGATCGGCACGGCCCGCGCCTCGACCTCCAGGCCGAGGTTCGCCGCCACAGCCAGTTCGTGTAGGCCGGTCGCCAGGCCACCCTCGGTCGGATCGTGCATCGCGTGGACGCGCCCCGCGCCGATCGCCACCTGCGCGTCACGCACGACGCTGATGCCCGGATCGGTCAAGAATCGGCGCGCATGACGAAGGTAGGCCAGGTCGAACCTGCCGATTAACTCGCGGGCTTTCTCGCGCGCCAGGATCGACGTCGCCTCAACCGCGACGCGCTTGGTCAACAGCAGCGCATCGCCGACCCGCGCGCCTGAAGGCAGGATCAGCTGTTCACGCGCCACCTCGCCTAGCATCGAGCCGACGACGATCGGCCGATCGAGGCCAAGCGTCACTTCGGTGTGCCCGCCGACAAGCGTTGCGCCGACCTCGCCACACGCCTCTCGTATCTGATCGAAGATCGACTCGACCAACGCCGCATCGGACTTGCCTTCCGGCAGCAGGATCGTCGCCAGGAACCAGCACGGCGACGCGCCCGTCGTGGCGATGTCGTTCGCATTGACGTGAACCGCATACCAGCCGATCGCGTCGGCCGCGAAGGTGATCGGGTCGGACTTGGCCACCAGGCAGTTGCCGTTCCCGACGTCGATCACCGCGCAATCGACGCCCACACCCGGGCCGACGAGCACGCGTCGATCGGCGGGAGCGATTTCGGCAAGCAGGCGCGCCAGCTGCTCGGCGGGGAGTTTGCCGGTCGGTAAGATCGCCATACCGCACATTATATAGAAACCCGGTTTCTTCACCCCGCTCCGCTTCGCTTCGGGGGCCTGCGGGAAACGGGGTTTCTCAAAACAAAAGACCGCCCTTGCGAGCGGCCTCCTGTTTGCGCCGTGGCAGACCGAAGGTCTCTAGAAAACCGAAGGTGATGCCACGGCGCTGCGCTGACCACTACTACTCATGGACATCACCTCCTCCTTTCTTTAAGGATGGCTTGGAATGAACGGTCGATGGCTGTGCCACCCGATGATGGCGGTATTATCGCTTAGAGAGCGATGCGTGTCAAGTGGGCAAGAGGTCGGGGGCGAGAGCCGCAGCCTTGCAACCCGTGTTCAAACGCGGTAAAATCTGCCCGCTCGTGAGCGCGATGAGAGTGAGAAGCCATGCCAACTTACATCTACCGATGCAGCCATTGCAAGCACCAATTCGAAAAAGTACAGAAATTCAACGACCCACCTATCGTGCGCTGCCCCAGCTGCCGCCGAAAAAGCGTGTATAAGGTGCTCGTGGCGCCGCCCATTCAGTTCAAAGGATCGGGCTGGTATGCCACCGACTCAAAAAAATCGGGCAGCACATCGTCCAGCCACGAATCCTCGAAGAAGAAAAAAGAGCCGTCTGCTGAGTCCACACCGACGGACGCAAAACCGTCGACGACAACGAATAGCGGCGACGCTGACTGACCACGGCACGTGGTCTCGACCATAACACAACGCGGTCGGGAAGATATCTTCCCGACCGCGAACTGTTCGGCAGCCACGCCCCATCTACAACTGAAAACCGCCCGCCGCCGGAATCAGCTTATGCGCGAAATCGCTGACGTACTCCTTCAATCGGCTCTCGAGGCGTTTCCACTCGGGAGTGGCCAGCACGCCGCGCACCGTCGCCGCATCCTGGGCCAGGCCCCCCATTAACATCTGTGGGCCGTCCCCGTACACGGTAAACCACACGTCGCTGGTTTCAATTCCCAGTTTCTGCAAACCTGGCGCCCATTCCTTGACGATGAATTCAAAATACTCCGACTCGCGCCCGGGCACGATGTCCCAACTCATCAGCAGCTTGACCATTCTTGTCTTCCCTCACATTCTGAACACGGTTGCGCGGCTGAATTATACCGTGTTTGTCGGTAACCGGCGGCGTCACCGGACCACCCATTCCCTTCAACGATGAAGGAACGTCTGCACCGACTCGCCCAATTCTACCACCAAACCGGTCGGACCACCGAATACGTGGACTCGACCGGACATAACTTCCTTGATGAGCGTCTGGCGATGGTCGTTAGGGATTGCCGCAGGATTGAAGGAGCTGCTGCGCCTCGTCGCTAAAGGGTTTCAACGGATTCATCTGGAGGAACTTCTGGAACGTGGGAACCGCGTCACTGCATCGGCCCATCTCCGCATAGGTCTTGCCCAGGGCGAACAAGGCTTCGGGCGAATCGGGCGCGAGCTCGACGGCGCGCAGCAGCGTAGCGACGGCCTGCTCGTAGTCTCCGTCCAGCAAATACACATTTCCAAGACCCATATGGGCTTCAGCCAGGTCTGGATTCAATTCGAGGGCACGCTCGAACTGCTCGCGCGCTTCGTCGCGCTTATCCTGATTCAGATAGGCCGCGCCGAGCAGGTAGCGCGTTTCGGCATCGTCCGGGTCGATCGCCAGCGCCTGTTGAAACAGCTCGATCGCCCGGTCGAGGTCAGCGCTCTGATACGCCACCACGCCGAGGTTGGTCAGCGCCGGCGCATACTGTGGGTCGATCTGCAGCACGGCTTCGTAGGTCGCCTTCGCCGCTTCCAGATTGCCGAGATTGAAGTGAGCGTTGCCCAGCGTGAAGCGCGCTTCGGCATCGTCGGGTTGAAAGATCAATACGGCTTCGAGCAGCTGGGCGGCCTGAGCCCACTCACCCGCGCCGACCGCCTGCCGGCCCGCCTGTAAGGCCAAGTCGACGACCTCATCAATATCGGGATCGTCGGGCCGGAGGATGGCGATCGCCTGGAGTAGACTGACAGCCTGATCCCACCGATTATCCGTGGCGGCCTGCCTGACTTCCTGAAGGGCTGCGTCGACGGCTCGATCGATCTTAGGATGCTCGGCGCGTGACGCGGGATCGAGCTGAACGGCACGGCCGTAGGCGGTCACGGCTTCGCGAGTCTGCTTGGCGTCGATCGACAGATCACCCAGCAGATACTGCGCCTCTGCATTGTTCGGGTCCTGCTGCAGCCCGATCTCCAACCGCCCGCGGGCGTCGTCGGCGCGGCCAGCCTGGTAATACGCCTGGCCGAGCAGCACCTGCGCCTCGGCGCGCGTCGGGTCGATCGCGACAGCCGCCTCGAGTTCTGTGACCGCCGTGGTCACGTCGCCGGAGTCGAGCGCGGCGCGGCCGGCCGCCAGCCGCTCGTCGATCGTCGGCGGGGGCGGCGTGCAGGCGGAGATCAGCAGCGTCAAAGCCAAAATCAACAAATATTGATTTCGTAGTGACGACTCAATTGCCCCCGTAGCGCAGCGGAGTGGGGTTAGTCGTCCCGGCGCACGCGCGACTGACCCCACAGGGGCGCTTCGCAGAGTCGCTACGACCGCTAGAACTACGCGCCTCATTCGTCTTTGCTTTTGGGCTCCAGCAGCACCACCAGCGTCTCCTCAGGCAGCCCGCCGCGATCGAGCTTGAGCACTTCTTGCTCGTCGACCTTGTCGAGCCCCATCTCCTTGAGGAACTTTGACGCCGGATCGAGTTTCAGGTTGGAGCCTTTGGACTTGTAGTGCATCGGGATGACGACGTGCGGTTCGAGCAGGCTGACGACTTCCGCTGCCTGTGAGGCGTTCAGCGACTCACCGCCGCCGACCGGGATCAGCAACACGTCCACCGAGCTCAGCGATTCTTCGACCATTGCCTGCGTGGGCACGTGGTCGAGATCGCCCAGGTGGCACACCGTCAGGTCGTCGAACTCGATCAGGAAGACCGTATTGCGCGCCGATGCGGCGCCGCTGCCCCTGGCCGATTTGCTGCCGGCTGCCTTGCGGTCGCTCAACTCCAGGCCGGTGACGAACACGCTCGATACCTCGTACTCGCCCGGGCCCGACAACACTTTGAAGTCGCCTTTCACGCCCTTCACGTAGTTGTGATCGTCGACGTCGCGGCTGACCGTCACAATGTCGGCGCGAACGCGCGGCAGCGTCAGCCCCAGTTCCTTGCCGTAAGGATCGGTCACCACCGTCGCCGTCCGGTTGCGCAGCCGAAAGCAGCTATGTCCCAGCCAGGTAATCTCCATTTAATTCCTCTGTGAAGTTGAACGAGTAAGCTCTCTGAGTCCCCTCAGTTCCCTCACGACTCGTCAGGGTCTCCGGGAACTGAAGCAACTCGGTCGTCGGCATTATACCAAAAGTGCGATCAAAAGCCAACGACTGGAGCGTGTGATATAATCATTGAGACCTATCCCCAACTCGCCGGCAAGCATGTCGCAAGCCAACTGAAACCCATGTCCGTCTAACCTGCATGGATGCCGATCGCCGCATCACTGAACTGAAAACGCTGGTGCAGATCTCCGCGACGCTTAACGAAGCGCTCGACCTGAATTCGGCGCTGCAATCGTCGCTCGAGCAGCTCGTCCGCCTGATGGGCTTGTCCACCGGCTGGATCTTCATGCAAGATCAGGCCGCGCCCGGCGGACTCGCGCAGCTGATTCACACCGCCGACTTCCAGCTGCCGCCTGCGCTGGCTGCCGAGCACGCGGCACTGCTCAAACCGCCCGGTTGTGCCTGCCAGACCTTGTTCGAAAAAGGCAAACTCAAAAAGGCGGTCAACATCGTCGAGTGCAGTCGCATCGCAGATGCGCTCGAACAAAACGGCGAGGTGGGCGGACTGCGCATCCACGCCAGCGTGCCTATTCGCGCCCGCGATCGCGTGATCGGCATTCTCAACATCGCCGGCCCGGCCGTCCATCACTTCAGCGATGAGGACCTGCAGCTGATGACCGCCGTCGGCAACCAGATCGGATTGGCCGCTGAGCGCGCGCGGCTGTTCGAACTGACACGCGCCCAGCGCGTGAACGAGCAGGCCGCGCTGCTCAAACTCTCGAACGCCCTGCTCAGCCTGTCCGATTTACAGGCCGTGGTCGATCAAGTCGTGCAGGTCGTCGCCGACGTATTGAGCACAGATGCTTGCGCGCTGGTGCTGGCCGAGTTGGATGGCGGAGTCGAATTTCGCGCCAGCGTGGGCTGGGACTTGTCCGTATTCGCCGGCGGGCGGCCGCAGCTCGGCACGAAAGGGCCGGCCGGGATGACGTATTACACCGGCCAGCCGGTACGCGTCGACGACTTCGAGAGCGATCCGCGCTTCGAATACGCCGATGTTCACAAAATGATGGGGTTCCGTTCGGCGTTGGTCGTGCCGGTTTCCCACTCCGGACAAATGATCGGCGCGTTGATCGTCAACAGCCGAACAGCGCGCCGCTTCGACGACGACGAAGAACGGCTGATGCAGTTGATGGCCAACCAGGCCGCGATCGCCATCGAACAGGCCCGCTTGCAAGAAAGCGCGCTCGCCGAGCAGCGGCTGCGCAAAGAGCTCGAGCTGGCCCGCCAAATCCAGACCTCGTTCCTGCCCCGGCAGGTGCCGACGCTGCCGGGCTGGGAGTTCGGCGCGCACTATGCATCCGCCCGTGAAGTCGGCGGCGATTTCTATGACTTCATCGCGCTGAGAGATCCATCCGAGCGGCCGGCCGGCATGCCGGGCAGTTTCCTGGAAGGCTGCAACTTGCTGGGCCTGGTCATCGCCGACGTGTCCGACAAAGGCGTGCCGGCGGCGTTGTTCATGGCGCTGTGCCGGACGCTCGTGCGCGCGGTGGCGATCAGCGGCCGCAGCCCGGCCGAGGCCATGCAGCGCGTAAATGAACTGATCCTCAATGACAGCCGGAGTGATCAATTCATCACGCTGTTTTACGGCGCGCTCGATCCAGAAACGGCGACCCTGCACTTCGCAAACGCCGGTCACAATCCGCCGCTCCTGATTCAGGGCGCATCGGGGGCCGCCATGACGCTGCACGCACCCGGCGTTGCGCTGGGCATTCTCAACTCGATCCGTCTGACCGAGGCCGAAGCGCACTTCGAGCCAGGCGACGTCTTCCTGATGTACACGGACGGCGTCACCGAGGCGCTGAATGACGCCGCCGAGGAATTCGGTGTCGAGCGCCTGACGCAGGTACTGCTCGAAAACCGGCGCCGGCCGGCGCACGAGGTCGTGCACGCGATCGTCGACGCCCATCACGATTTCGTCGGCGACCGCGAAGCGTTTGACGATATGACGATGGTTGTGATGAAACGGGTGGGTTAGGTGGATGGTTGGTTAGTTGGATAACGTCTTATCGCGCCGTACGCCTTTCCTGACGGGCGGTGGCCTCATCCAGGCAACGCCCCACGGCGCGCGGTTGATCCTCCCCTCGGCATCCTCAACGCAGTACAGCGACGCGCAGCTCGACGACTACGCCGGCCTGCGGCGCGGACGGTATCCGCACCGACCACTGCTGCGACTTTCGCTGCGCGCGAGGTTCTCGCACGATCTGGAGAATAACCCCGGAAACGCAGAGGGCGCAGAGAGATTCTATTCTGCTCGGTGGTCTCCGCGCCTGCGTGGTTCACTACTTGGCACTGCCGGCTTCGGCTTCTGGAACAACCCTTTGGGTGCGCAGAGCAAAGTCCCGGCACTGCCGAGGGCGATCTGGTTTTTCTACGCCTCGCCACCTTCGAACATGCCGCTGGCGCTGGATGCGCCCGGCTGGGGTTGGAAAGCCGCCTGCATCGACGCGGGCCGCGCCTCCGGACTGGCCTGGGCGCCGATCGCGCCGCTGGTGATGTTAGCCTGCCGTTCAGCCAGGCTGTATGGCGCGATCTGGCCTCGTGTGCAGCGAGCGCTGGGCATCAGCGAAAGCCCCCTCGCCTTCCGGGAGGGAGCTATGACCGACTGGCATGCGTACGAATTAGAGTGGCGACACGATGGGGCGCGCTGGTGGGTCGACGGGGAATTGGCGCTGGAAACTGATCGATCGCCGCGCGGGCCGCTGGGCTTCGTCGCCTGGATCGATAACCAATATGCGGTGGTCACGCCGCGGGGGAGTTTCAAGTTCGGGCTGCTCGATGCGCCGTTTGAGCAATGGATGGAAGTGAGTGAGATAAACGTGACGAGTGACGAGTGACGGGTGTTCCAGCTTCGTCACTTGCCACCCGTTACTCATAGCGCGGCGTCCTGCCGCAATCAAAAGCATTGATCCACGAATCTACACGAACCCTAAAGGGCGTTCCAGTGAACACTAATGAAACAAGCGTTCGCGCCGATTCGTGTTATTCGTGGATAAAGGAATCTTCGCGGTCGTGATAGTTTTTCGAGGGTAATATTATGACTCTTCAGAACTCTCCGCCCAGGACGCGCGGGCCTTGCGGCTCGACGCTCTCGGCGTTCGGCTCAAGTGTAATGCCGATCGCATGATAGTTCTGCGGATCATCCGGCATGGATATCAGCCAGGTACTCACACCTCCTTCGGGTCTGAACGTGCCGCCGCTCACGCGATGGTTGCTCGTGTCGATCCACCAGCATTGGTAAGCCTGCTCGCCTTCGAGCGGAGGGAGCCCCACCACCCATACCGCAGCCTGCGAGCCAGAGTAAATCAGCACGCCTTTCGCCGAACCGCCGGCCGGCGCCGTCTCAAGCGGAACCATACGTGAGTCCGGCCGGAGCGCGATCGCCGATAACTGATCTCGCCGTGCGGCCTGATCGTTGATCCGTCCCTGAAGCGTGAAGCCCCACGCGCCGAATGCGATCGCCAGCACGGCGGCCAGCGCCGCAACGGCCCAGCTCAGCCGGGCGATTCGATCCGCGCGGCGCGGAGCGCCGGACCGAGCTGCCACCCTCGTCAGCAGACGCGTCTTCAAATGGGCCGGCGGCTCGACGAGCGGCACACTGGCGCCCAGTGAGTCGCACACGGCCTGATACCGCTCGAGCGAGGCCGTGTGATTCGGGCAGGTGACCAGGTGTTGCGCCACGCGCGCCGTCTCGCCCGCGCTCAATGCGCCGAGCACATACTCAGGCAGCAGCTCTTCAGTTTCTTCGCAATTCAACGTTCGTCCTTCCAAACCTCTGACCCCACCTACTATACGCCGTCATCGCTCAGGCGGATTTAGGCTCCAACTGATTCTATCACTCCGCAGAATCGGAATCATCCAGCGCACGGCGCAGCTTCTGCATTCCCATCCGCATGCGCGTTTTAATCGTCCCCAGCGGCGTGTTGAGCCGCTCGGCGATCTCTTGCTGCGTCAACCCGCCAAAGTAAGCCAATTCCAGCGCGCGCCGTTGCGGATCGGGCAACCCGGCTAAGGCACTGCGGATGGCGGCTCGCCGCTGATCCAGCCATACCCTGTCCTCGATCGATTCCGAACGCGCCGCGTTATCCGCCGCGCTCTCATCCAGATCCACCGAGTTTCCTTCCGGCCGGACGCCCAGCCGGCGCAGTTCGTCGATCGCGCGGTGGCGCGCCACGCTCATCAGCCAGGTCGCGAACCGGCCGCGATCTTGCCGGAAGGTGGCCGCCGCTTGCCACACGTTTTGAAACGCGTCCAGCGTGACTTCCTCCGCCAGCTGGCGCTGCCCCACGACGCGAAAGGCTACGCTGAACACCAGCCGGCTGTAACGATCGTACAGCTCGGCGAGCGCGGCCTCGTCACGTTTGGCGACCAGCGCGATCAACGCGGCGTCGTCCAGTGCCGTGTAATCCATACGCGCATTGTACTCGCCGCGTCGAGGCATGTCAAAGCGGTTGACGTGGGCGCATCCAGCGAGTACAATCGCAGCCGATGGCGACACAACGTTCACTCGTGTGCATTGTACCCGACTTGTTCTTCTCGGTGAAGATCGAAGACCTGGCCCGGCGGCACGGCCTTCAAGTCGTCTACCCACGCGACGCAGCCGCTTTCAAATCAGCGCTGGCCGATGCCTCGCTGGCGCTGATCGATTCCGGCACGACCGACCTGCCCTGGGTCGATTGGGTGATCGACGCCAAAGCCGACCCGGCCACGCGGCTCACGCCGATCCTCGCCTTCGGCTCGCACGTGGACACCGACCTGCGCAAGCGGGCGCTGGCCGCCGGCGTCGATCGCTATCTGGCTCGCTCCAACTTCGTCGACGGTCTGCACGAGATCATTGCCCGCGCCGCGCGCGAAGTCACCGACGACCCGTGCGGCGAGCCGCTGCCGGAAGGCGCGCGGCGTGGCATCGAAGAGTTCAACGCCGGCAAATACTTCGAGCAGCATGAGACGCTGGAACTGGTATGGCGGGCGGAGACGCGTGACGTACGCGATCTGTATCGCGGCATCCTGCAGATCGGCGTCGCTTTCCTGCAAATCGAGCGCGGCAATGGTCTGGGCGCGTGCAAGATGTTCGAGCGCGCCTTCCGCTGGCTGGAACCGTTCCGCCCGGCCTGCCAGAGCGTCGACGTCGATCGGCTGCTGGGCGAATCGCGCGCCGTGTACGACGAGATCGCCCAACTCGGTCCGGATCGGGCCGGCGAGTTTGACCGAGCTTCTTTTCCCCGTGTTCACTTGCTGGGTGAATCAAGCAAACCATAAAGAATGGAGGAATGCCATGGAGTTCGACCTTGAGCACATGATAGCGAGCTTGGAGAGAATACCTCGTACACTTCAATCCTTGCTTCGTGATTTGCCCGAAGCGTGGGTCTTGTCCAACGAAGGCCCCGACACCTGGAGTCCGTTTGATGTGATCGGGCACCTGGCCCACACCGAACGAACCGCTTGGATTCCTCGCGCGAAGATCATCCTCGAGCATGGAACCTCCCGCGCATTTGAACCGATCGATCGCTTTGCCCAGTTCGAGGCGAGCAAAGGCAAAACCCTGAACGAATTGCTCGACGCCTTTGAAACATTCAGAAGAAGCAATATCGCTATGCTCAGGAGTTTGAATCTAACTTCCTCGCACCTCGCGCTGCAGGGAAAGCATCCAGAATTCGGGGTGGTTACGCTTGGGCAGTTGCTCGAGACCTGGACTGTGCATGATCTGAACCATATCGGACAGATTGTGCAGGTTATGGCCAGGCAGCGCACCGATGCAGTGGGGCCGTGGAAAGCTTTCTTGCCGATTCTGGGTGTCCAGCCGACCAGCTGATCAGGCCGGGTCAAGCTGAGGGCAGCGGCCGGCCCACCTTGCGAAGGTTGTACAACTTTCGCAAGGTTTTTCATTACAGCAGGTGACGTGGGACACTCTCCAGCCACGACTTCTGAAAAAACACATTCCCATTCAACGTCACAACTAACTGAACGTCCACGTGGAAGTCGCTCTCCGTGCTGCGGATCGTGCCCGTCGCGCGGATGTGCGACTCGTAGCCGTGCTCTTTGAGGCGGTAGATCACTTCGTTGTATAAACGCGCGTGCGCCGGATCGTGGTGATACGCAGTCATCTCCAGCCTCTCGGATGTAAAGAGCGATCGACCATCTGACAACACAGACGTATCGCCGCCGTACACGTTGACGGTCACACTTTGGTTGATGACGTCCTCGACGATCTGCCAGACGCCCGGTTCTTCGCCGCCGCCGCCGATGCGGATGAGTTCAGGTGGAGAGGTCTTAAAGTTTGGGGGGTTAGGAGTGTGGGAGTCAGGTGGAACAACGGGCAGGATTAACCTTGATGGATGCGCTGCGCCACGATGCAGGTAGTTATCGGCCTTATAGGGCGAGGGCCAAACGACCGGCCAATAGGCGCTGGCGACGCTCAGGCGGATGCAATGGCCGGGCAGGAAGCGATAGCCAGTTGCTTTGAGTTCGACCCGCACTTCGTACACTTCGCCAGGGACGAGCGGTTTGGGATCGGCGTGACTGTCGCGGTGAGTCAGGTTGAGGACGCCGGTGCTGACCAGCGCGGACGTGCCATCGGGCGCAACATCCGTCAGCCGGACGACGACGTGCGCTACAGCAGCACTTGAACTCAAGTGCAGAATTGCTTTAGGGAAGCCGATGACATCCAGTGCGTCGTCGAGCGGGTCGCTGGTGTAGGTCAGGCTCAACGCTTCGTCGGAACGCAAATCGCGCGCGAGTCCATTTGGCGCGACACCCCCACCCCAGCACAGCGATGCGTGCGTGCCGAGCGTCGGGCGATGGGGGTAGTGATCGCGACCCTCACCCCCGGCCCCTCTCCCTAAAAGGGAGAGGGGTGAAGGGGTGAGGGT
>JBOGUH010000494.1:0-5427 GCA_050695975.1 Anaerolineae bacterium | reverse complement strand
TGGGGGGAGCGATGAGCCCGTATCGTCGCCCAGTGGCGCCTACCTGGTGGCTGAGCAGCCGAGCGTATTTCCTCTTCATCGTGCGCGAGCTCACCAGCGTCTTCATCGCAGTCTACCTCGTGCTGTTCCTGCTCCTGCTGCACAACATTGCTGTGGGACGCGAGGCGTACGAAGCCTACCTGCGGTTTCTCGCCACGCCGGGGCTGCTTGTTTTTCACGTCCTGGCGCTCGCCGCCGCGCTCTTCCACACGGTCACCTGGTTCAACCTTCTGCCCAATATCATGGTGGTGCGATACGGAGAGAATCGGGCCCCAGCGATCATCATCGCGGGCGTCAACTACGTGGCCTGGATTGCCGTGTCCATTTTCATTGCCTGGATCGTCTTGTCGAGGTGAGCGATGGCCAAGTCGAAGTCGAGCCCTAAAGGGCGTTCCAGCGAGCCGTTTTGGTGGTTTCTCTTTGGAGCCGGGGGAACGATCGCTGCCCTCCTCGCGCCGTTCCATATTCTGCTCACCGGGATCGCGGCGCCTGCGGGCTGGGTTGGTGAGTCGTTCGAATACAATCGGGTGCTGGCGCTGGTTTCCCACCCGGTCACCCGACTTTACCTTTTCGTCCTGATCTCATTGCCTCTCTTCCATTGGGCGCACCGGTTCCGCTATACCCTCATCGATCTGGGGCTGAAGGGCGGCCAGCGCGCCGTGGCTATCGCTTGCTACGGCAGCGCCATTGTCGGTACGATTCTCACCGCAGTCGTCTTACTAAAGCTATGAAGTCCAACACATCTTGATCGACGACACCAACTGGCTCAAGCACACCTTCGTCACGCTGCGCGATGGCGCACTCGAGACAACGTACAAGCCCGTGACGATTACCAAGTTCGAGCCGAAAGAACGGACGTATAAGGGACGCACTGAAAGCGATGATGTTGACAGGAGCAAATGCACGATCGCCAGATTGTTGCCACTGCGCTTGTTTTGCAGGATACCGACACGAAGGCGATCATCCTGACACGCGATCCGATCATTCAAGCCTCAGGGCTGGTGAAAACACTCTGGTAGTTCGACTTAGCAGTGGATCAGATAAAGAAAAAGGCGGGAGGTATGAGGGTTCATCTCAAAATCCAACGCTTCAATCCCGAGAAGGACGCTAAAACATGGTGGAGCGAGCACGACGTGGAGGTCGAGGAGTCCGACCGCGTGCTCGATGCGCTCCATCAGGTGAAGTGGTACCAGGACGGCGCGCTGACGCTGCGGCGATCCTGCGCGCACGGCATTTGCGGCTCAGACGCCATGCGCATCAACGGCCGCAACGCGCTGGCCTGCAAAGTGCTGATCAAAGACGCCGGCCAGAACATCACCGTCCAGCCGCTGCTCGGCCTGACGGTCGTCAAAGACTTGGTCGTGGATATGGAGCCATTCTTCGCCAAGTATCGCTCGGTGCTGCCGTATCTGGTCAACGACGAAGATGCCGGCGATCGCGAACGCTTGCAGTCGCCCGAGGAGCGCGCCCGCTACGATGACACGACTAAATGCATCCTGTGCGCCGCGTGTACCACCGGGTGCCCGATGTACTGGCCCAATGCTGAATTCGTCGGGCCGGCAGCCATCGTCCAGGCCCACCGTTTCATCTTTGACAGCCGCGACCGTATCCCACAAGAGCGCCTGGCGATCATGGCCGACGCGATGGGCGTTTGGCGCTGCCGCACCGCATTCAACTGCACGGAGACTTGTCCACGCGGCATTGAGGTGACTCGCGCCATCAAGGAAGTGCAGATCGCAATCAATTCGGGCAACAGGTAAGTCCTGGTGATTATTCACAAGTCCGTTCGTGTGCAGCGGGAACACCGCACTGCATGTATTGCACTGCGGACGCCCGGGGCGACAGTTCAACCCTGGCCGGCTGGCGCGAGCCGGGGCGGACTGTCGCCTAACCGTGTACGCAATCACCAGGTAAGTCGCGGTGTCCGGTGCAGGCTCCTAGCCTACACAACTAAAAACGGCCTTCGTCTGCTTCTTGCAAACGAGGGCCGTTTTTGTTTGCGCAACTCGCCGCGCCGCATCGGGTTCTATTCCCCCAAACCGCCCGCCGAGGCCGGTCACATGGGGGAGGACTGCGATGATTGTCAGGTTCGTGTGTATGAAAGTCAAGCCGGAGAAACTGGCCGAGTTCCGCCGCATTTACGAAGAAGCTTGCGACCGCATTCGGGCGTTTCCGGGATGTACATTTCTCCAGTTGCTGCTCGACACCGATGGCGAGTGCAACTTGTATACAATCAGCCACTGGCGATCGGCGGAAGACCTGGAGGCGTACCGTCGAAGCCCGTTCTTCCTGGGTGTGTGGCAGAAGCTGAAACCCTTATTCCGCGCTAAGCCCTGGGCACAAAGCACGACGGTGCTGGTGGACTCCTCAGACATTAAACGGGCGACGAGTTTCGCCGCCCGTGAAGATCGCTCGGTAGAAGTTTATCCGCCGGCCTGAGGTCATTGCGCACCGGAGCGCATATCCAATCGCTTCAAGTTCTTGAAGGCAGGCTTGCCCTGCATGGCTTGCCAGCGCGCCTCGCGCCCGCCCATTCGCCACTCGACGACGTGGCGGCCGTCGGGTTCTTGATACTTGAACGTCGGCACGGTGCGCATCGCGCGCTTGAAGCCCTCGATGATCCAGGGCAGTTCTTCTTTGGAGCGGACGATCACATAAGCGCGCGGTTCCATCTCCACTTCGAATTGTTTGCCCTGCCACAAGCCCCGATACGTGTGCGGCAGCTCGCTGCGCGTGCAGGTGAACCACACGCCGTACACGCGCTGTTCCCAAAGTTCGTGACGCATGTTCTCGGCGATCGCGCCAGCGCTCGGCATCTTGGAAGAGTAAAACCAGTGGATCGACGGATCGAACATTCTGCCTCCACACTGGACGCATGATGCATCCTGGTGATTAGCCACATTGTTCGGGCGACAGCCCGCCCCGGCTCGCGCCAGCCGGCCAGGGCTGAACTGTCACCCAGCGCCTGCAGTGCAACCCACTGCGGGCAAACGGCATGTGTGCCATCATCAAATGCGTCAGATTGCAGTCTGAATTATAATAGCACAAAATCGCGCAATCGAATAGCGCGTGGCCGATTGCGGCAGATTTATCGACTTGCCAGCGTCCGGCCGGTAATTCTTACAATTTCCAATTGATTCAACCCGGCAGATCACACTATAATGGTTGTCAATGCTCGAGCGCCCTGGCGGCTGACTCAAGATTGGAATCCTGGGAGAAGGGGACCGCCCATCCGGCAACCCATCCATGGGTCGCGATCTCATCGGCGTCACTCTAGGCAAATACCACTGCGTTGAGTTCATCGGCCACGGCGGCATGGCCGAAGTCTATCGCGCGGTGGACATCGAACTCGATCGCGTTGTAGCGCTCAAGGTTCTGCATCCTTTCCTCGGCAGCGAGGAAGGATTCATGGAGCGCTTCCGCCGCGAGGCGCGCACCCTGGCTTCGCTCCAACACCCCAACATCGTGCAGATCTACGACTCCGGCCTGCAGGATTTCAACTCCTTCGTCGTGATGGAGTACGTGCCGGGGCCTACCCTGAAAGATCGGCTGCGCGAACTGAACGCGCGCGGCGAGCAGATGCCGATCCCCGAAGTGCGCCGCATCTTCGACGCGCTGTTCGCCGCCCTGCGCTACGCCCACCGGGCGGGCATTGTCCATCGCGATCTGAAGCCCAACAACGTCATCCTGGCCAACGACGGCCGCGTCGTCCTCACCGATTTCGGGCTGGCCAAGATCATCGGATCGGCCATCCACACCGCAAGCATGGCGATGATCGGCACGCCGGCCTACATGGCGCCCGAGCAGGCGCAGGCCGGCGCCGTCGACCTGCGCAGCGACCTGTATTCACTCGGCGTGATCTTGTTTGAACTGCTGACCGGCCGGCTGCCGTTCGAGGCCGAAACGCCCTTCGCGATGATTACCAAGCACACCCAGGAATCGCTGCCGCGCGTGAGCAAACTGCGCCGCGACCTACCGCGCAGCCTCGATCGCGTGCTGCTGACCGCCACGGCCAAAGACCCGGCCGAAAGATTCCAGATCGTCGATCGCTTCGCCGAAGCGCTGAACGCCGCGTTCGAAGGCCGGCGCATCCCGTTCAGCGCGATACGCCCGCGCCTCTCGCGCGCCACCCGCGTCTGGATCGCGCTGGCCGGGGCGTTCATCGTATTCCTCGGCGTCGGATCGGCTCGCGGCTGGTTCAACGGCGCGTCACCAGTCCCTACACCCACCACGACGCCCAATCCGACCCCCACTGCCACGCCGCGCATCCTGCGCGCCCGAATCATCGGCACGGTCGATCTGTTCGAGCGACCCGATCCCACATCGCCCGTCATCGGCCGGCTCGAAGATGGAACCGAAGTTGCTGTGCTCGATCGATCCGGGCTGTGGTGGCTGGTGCGCGCACTAAACGATGGCCGGGAAGGCTGGGTGATGGTGGACAGCCTGGACTTTATCCCGACGCCTACGCCGACGCCCACGCTCACGAACACGCCGCCGCCCGGCGCATCGCTCACGCCCACGCCGAGCAGGACACCTCGACCGACGCCGACGCCCAGCCCAACGGCCAGCGCGACGCCTGACGAAGGCTCGCCAGCCGATACACCGGCGCCTCCGGGTACGTTACCATCTACAGCGACAAAGACACGTACACCGGTACCTAGTTCCACCGCCAAACCTACACAGACCCCCAACCCGACCCACACGTCCCCGCCGTCTTCAACATCGACGCCGCCGCCGAATTCAACCCCCACTCCAACGCCTACACCCTCGGCGACTCCCTGGAGACAGTTGACCGGGACCCCTCCTCCCCCGCCGCCTAAACCGTCGTCAGGTAGCGGATGACGGCTCAGGAGCGATCGTGCCTCCACCCGCGCTCATCGACGGAGCCCGCGCTCTAGGCGTGACTCTCTCCTCCGACCAAGTCGATCAGTTCAGCCGTTACACAGCCGAATTGATCGACTGGAACCGGCGCGTCAACCTCACCGCGATCAGCGATCCGCTCGAGATCGTCCACAAGCATTTCCTCGATTCGCTTTCAGTGATCGCGGCCTGCAACCTACACGCCGCCGATCGGATCATCGACGTGGGCAGCGGCGCGGGTTTCCCCGGCCTGCCGATCCGCATCGCGCGGCCCGACGTGCGCCTCGCCCTTTTAGAAGCCGCGCGCAAGAAGTGTGACTTCCTGCGGCACATCGTCGCGGCGCTGGGCCTAAGCGACGTGGCGATCGTCAACGCGCGCGCGGAAGACGCCGGTCGCGATCCGGCGCACCGCGAGCAGTATCACGTGGCCGTCGCGCGGGCGGTTGCCGAGACGGCGACGCTGGTTGAATACCTGCTGCCGTTCGTGCGGGTGGGAGGGCGGGCTGTCGCGCAGAAATCAGGAGAGGT
>JBOGUH010000493.1:0-2318 GCA_050695975.1 Anaerolineae bacterium | reverse complement strand
CAACAAGGGCGCTGCCCTCTCGCGCGATCTACTCCTGACGCAGGTGTGGGGCTACGATTACGTCGGCGACAGCCACACCGTCGATGTGCACATTCGCTGGCTGCGCGAGAAAGTCGAAGACAATCCGTCCGACCCCAAGCGCATCACAACCCTGCGCGGTGTCGGATACCGGTTCGAAGGATAAATGGATCCGCTGATCCCGGCAGTCCCTCTCTTGATCGTCCTAGCGATCGCCGTCGTGCTGTGGCGCCGATCGCAGCGCGAGGTCGTGCGGCTTCAGCGCGACCGGATGCATCTGGCGAGCGAACGAGATGCCGAGAGCCGCCGGGCGACGCAGGCCAAAGCGCAGCTGGCGGCTCTGGGACAGGCGGTGCTCGAAGTCATCGTCATAGTCGATCGCGACCTGCACGTGACTTATGCGACCCCCGGCGCAAGGGCGCTGTTCAGCGCCGGGGATGCGCTGGCCGGCCGCAGTCTGATCGAGTTCACGCGATCTGGCGAACTCGACGAACTCGCCGCCGACGCGCTGGCGGCCGGCTTTGCCTCGACCGGCGCCCGCGACGACCTCGACCGGCAGATCCCCATCGCCGGGCGGCCCTTTCGGGCGCGGGCAGCCGCGTTCGGCGATGGCGCGGTTTTGGCGCTCAGCGACGTGTCGGAACTGCAGCGGCTGGGTCGCGCTCGGCGCGACTTCGTCGCCAACGTTTCCCACGAACTGCGCACCCCGCTCACCTCGATCCGCCTGCTGCTCGAAAACTTGCTTTCGGGATCGGCCCGCGATCCTGCCGAGGCGAGCAGCCTGCTGAAGAAGATACAAATTGAAGTCGAAGCGCTTCAGCAAATGGCGCAAGAGTTGCTCGACTTGGCCCAGATCGAATCCGGACAGATCCTCCTTCGCCTCGTGCCCACACGGGTGGACGAGCTAGTTGCCGGGGTAGTCGATCGGTTGAGCGCGCAAGCGCAGCGCAAACACCAGACGGTCAGCGTCGAAGTCTCGCCCTGGCTGACGGCGCTGGCCGATGTCGAGCAAGTCGGTCGCGCACTCGGCAACCTGCTGCACAATGCGATCAAATTCACGCCGAACGAGGGACACATCGCAGTGCAAGCTCGCTCGCTGGATGGCGACGTGCTCATCGAAGTGGCCGATACCGGGCCCGGCATCCCGCTCGAAGATTTGGGGCGCGTCTTCGAGCGCTTCTTTCGCGGCGACCGAGCGCGCGCCGGCGGCGGCAGCGGCCTGGGGCTGGCTATCGCCAAGCACGTCGTCGAAGCGCACGGCGGTCGTATCTGGGTCGACAGCGACGGCGTGCCCGGCCGCGGCGCGACGTTTCGCTTCACGCTCCCCGCCGGCGATCGTCACGGCTAAATTTCCCCCCTCCTCACCGGCTGCCGCGTGCCTGGATACCCCTCCCCGGGCGCGCGGCGTATATTCCGGCCTTATTCACTCAATTCACAAATTAAAAAGATTTAATCCGTGCTTGTGCTTGCGTTGAACTAGCTACGATACTATACAGCTTGTATTATGCAAGCTTGTTGATTCGCATGGGAGAGAAGAATGCAAGGCAACCGTGTTCTCTTGTCGCTGATGATTTATCAGGGAGCAGCAGGCCAGGCTCCCATGCCCGTTCTCGTGGCGGAGTGGGAGCCGCCACCGCTGACATGTTTTGCGTGCACACAATTCGCAAAGGAGAGAAGCAGAATGAAACGCAACCGTATTTTCCTGTCGCTGATGAGTTACTCGCTGATAATGATTTTAGCGATCGTCTTCAGCGCGTGTGCTGCGCCGGCCCCGGCGGTACAGCCGACCCAACCTCCGGCGCCGCAGCCGACGCAACCTGCTGCGCCACAGCCGACCGAACCTCCGGCGCCGACTGAAGTTCCGGCTCCCGAATTTGTTGGCGCTCTTCCGATGGTGGATCCGCTGGGTGTGGAAGGTGACATCATTGCGGCGGGGAGTTCGACGGTGTTCCCGCTGGCCGAGGCGATGGCCGAGCGGTTCCAGGACGAGGGCTACGCCGGCAAGATCACGATCGACAGCATCGGCACGGGAGCCGGCTTCGAGCGCTTCTGCCAGACGGGCGAGACCGACCTCGCCAACGCCAGCCGGGCGATCAAGTCGTCTGAAGTCGAAGCGTGCAACGCGATCGGGCGCACCCCGATTGAGTTCCGCGTGGGCACGGATGCGCTGGCAGTCGTGGTGAACCCGGCGAACGAGTTCCTGGCGGATGGCGTGACGCTGGAGCAGTTAGCCAAGATCTTCTCGAAGGACGCCACGAACTGGTCGGACGTGGACCCGAGCTGGCCCAACGAGCCGATCC
>JBOGUH010000492.1:0-4655 GCA_050695975.1 Anaerolineae bacterium | reverse complement strand
GCGGTACACAGTCGGACTGGGTCACGCGCGAGCAGTGGCAGCGCATCGAGCGTTTCAAGTTTTACCAGCGTTACGCCTTCGGCCACAACCGGCGCGTGCTGCGCTGGCCGCTGCACTGGGTCAGCCGCTGGCGCGTCGATCGGCAGTTCTATTCGTTCCCATTCGAGAAGACGATCGTCGAGAAGCTGAGACCGGCGCAGAGGCTATCGTAAGTGAGAGTTTGGAGTTAGAGTTAGATATGGACATTCTGCTCACACACGGTTACTTCCTGTACGAAGACCCGCACGAACTCAAAGTCATGAAGCCCTATCCGCCGTTGGGCATTCTGTACAATTCGGCCTACCTCAAGCGGGCAGGCTATACCGTCGGCGTGTTCGACACGACATTTCACAGCATGGCCGAGTTCGAATCGCACGCCGAGCGCGAGCGGCCACCGGTCGTCGGCATCTATACCAACTTGATGACCAAATTCAACGTGCTGACGATGATTGCGATTTGCAAGCGTCTCGGCGCGATCGTGATTCTGGGCGGCCCCGAGCCGGGCAGTTATGCCGAGGAATACCTCGAGCGCGGCGCAGATGTCGTCGTCGTGGGAGAAGGTGAAGCGGCGCTCGACGAGCTGCTGCCCCGATTGGCCCAGGTCGGCCCGCACAAACTCGGCGGGGTACTCGGCATTGCCTATCGCCGCGAAGACGGCGCGATCGTCCGCGCGCTGCCGCGACCCTACCTCCCCGATCTCGATGCGCTGCCCGATCCCGACCGTGACGCGATCGACATCGGCCGATACGTGGAGACGTGGCGGACGCATCACGGCATGGGTTCGGTGTCGCTCATCTGCGCGCGCGGCTGCCCGTATCACTGCGAGTGGTGCAGCCATGCGGTGTATGGCCACACGCATCGACGCCGCTCGCCGCAGCGCGTCGCCGAAGAAGTCGCGTTCCTGCTGGCGCGCTACAAGCCAGATCAACTCTGGTACGCCGACGACGTGTTCACGATCAAGCATGGTTGGTTCTTCGAGTACGCCGACGAATTGAAGCGGCGTGGTATCCGGATACCGTTCGAATGCATCTCGCGCGCCGATCGCCTGAACGACGAGGTCATCGATCGACTGGTCGAGATGGGCTGCCATCGCTTGTGGATCGGTTCCGAGTCCGGATCGCAAAACGTGCTGGACGAGATGCGGCGCGGGGTCAAGGTCGAGCAGGTGCAAGCCATGACGCATGCGCTCAAACGGCGCGGTATTCAGACCGGCATGTTCATCATGCTCGGCTACGAGGGCGAACAACTCGCAGACCTGGAAGCGACCGTCGATCATCTCAAGAAATCTGCGCCCGACGTATTTCTCACCACCGTCGCCTATCCGATCAAGGGCACAGCCTATTATCAGAAAGTGGAAGATCGCGTGTTGGCCCGCGCCGACTGGGATCAGCGCACCGATCGGCAGTTGACGGTCAAGGGCCGTCACTCGACGCGCTTCTATTCATTTGCCACGCGCTGGATGGTCAACGCCGTCGCGCTGCATCGCGCGCGAACCAACGGCATGAATGTCGCCCGCCTGGCGAAGGCCGCGGCGAATGTGGCCGTGGGCCGGTTGGGGATGATGTTGACGGCAGCAGAACGTGAAGCGTGATGTAGTGAATAACACGCCACCTGCGACACGCGATACGCCATCTGCATTTGATCAGGTTGCTGTCAATTACGATCGAGAATTCACTGACACTGCGCTGGCTCGCGCTCTGCGCGCGATCGTCTGGTCTCGGCTGGCCGAACATTTTCAGCCGGGGATGCGCGTTCTGGAGATTGGCTGCGGCACGGGTGAAGATGCCGTTTGGCTGGCGAAGAGGGGCGTTCATGTCGTTGCAACCGACGTCTCGCCGGCGATGCTCGAGGTGACGCGGCAGAAGGCCGAGCGTGCCAGCGTGGCAGATCAGGTTCAGACCTATGTTTTAGATGCTGCCTCCCCCCTCGCCCATTCGATGGGAGAGGGGTTGGGGGTGAGGGCCGCCTTCTCCAATTTCGGCGCGCTCAACTGCGTGGGCGACCTGCGCCCGATCGCGAACGTGCTGGCCGAATGGATGCAGCCGGGTGGCAGATTTGTACTTGTGTTGATCAACCGCTGGTGCGCCTGGGAGATGCTCTGGCACTTAGGTCACCTTCAGCCGCGCGTGGCGTTCCGCCGCCTGCGCCGCGATGGCGTCGATGCACAGGTAGGGGATGCAACCGTCCACACCTGGTATCCATCGATCGGGTCGATCCGCCGGACGTTTGCGCCGGGTTTCAAACTGATGCGCGTGACTGGCCTGGGCGTCTTTCTCCCGCCGTCGTATCTCGAACCGGTTGTCGCCAAGCGCCCGCGCCTCTTCCGCTGGCTCACCCGACTTGAACATGCGACGGCATCGGCCTTTCCTTTTACTCACATTGCCGATCATGTTATCATCGAACTTGAGCGCGTGTAGCCGAACGCATCACGTATCAGACATTCTTGATGGACGCTATTCGACTCTCACAGCCGATCACTCCTCAGACGAAGATTAAGCGTTTGTTGTGGCGCCGATTGCTGCAGTGGCGTTTTCGATTCTTTCAACGCCATCGCTACGACCGCATGGTTTTGGAAGAAGTGGCTGGCAAACCGATTTTGGTGCTGCCCCAGGTCTTCAATCCAGGACTGTTCGACACGAGCCAACTGCTCGTCCGAACGCTGAATGCCCGCCTGATCCCGCCGGGATCGACCGTGCTGGACATGGGCACCGGGTCGGGCATCGGCGCGGTGTTTGCCGCGCAATGGGCACGGCGCGTCGTGGCCGTGGACATCAACCCGGCGGCTGCCCGCTGCGCGCGCATCAACGCCTTGCTCAACCAGGTGGACGATCGCGTCGAGGCGCATCAGGGCGATCTCTTCGCGCCCGTGCAGGGCCAGCAGTTCGACGTGGTGCTTTTCAACCCGCCGTTTTATCGCGGGGCACCGCGCGGTGCGCTCGATCACGCCTGGCGCTCAACCGATGTCGTCGAGCGTTTTGCGGCGGACCTGCGCAGCCACCTGACGCCCAACGGTCACGCGCTGGTGGTCCTCTCGACGGACGGGGAGACAGATGCCTTCTTGCGAGCGTTTCGAGCGAATCATTTCGATATCGAAGTCGTGGCCCGGCGCGATCTGATTAACGAAACAGTGACGATATATCGTTTGAGCGCAATGGGTCGATGATCGATGTCATTCTGAGTGCAGCGAAGAATCTCGATGGCTCCCCAACTGCGTCCTCGCGGTTGCTGTGTCAGCCAGCCGTCGAATTCCATTCGACGGATCGAAGGATAAAGTGATGCTGATTCTGTACAACCCACCAAGCAACGCGCAGCGCAAACCCATTCTGCCCATGTCGCTGCTGGCGCTGGGCGCGCTGTTGGAAGGCGCGCACGAATACAAGATCGTGGATGGCAACTTGGAAGATGATACGGTCGCCGCAATCGATCGTGCCGTGCGCGAGACCGGGGCTGACATTCTCGGCGTGACGGTGATGCCCGGTCCGCAACTGAACGATGCCGTGCCACTATGCCGCCAGATCAAGGCGCTGCATCCAAACCTCACCATCGTCTGGGGCGGCTACTTCCCGACGCAGCATTACGAAGTGTGCTTGAAGTCTGGTCACGTGGACTATGTTGTGCGCGGGCATGGCGAAGTGATATTCAAGTCGCTGCTCGACGCGCTGCGGCGAGGGGACGATCCCACGCGCATCGTTGGACTGGCCTATCGCCATCCCCAAACGGGTGAAGTCATCTCCAATCCGATGGCGCCGATTCCCCACCCCGACCAGCTGCCCGACTTCCCCTACGATCGCGTTGACGTGCCGCGTTACGTCCGGCGCACGTTTATGGGCGCGCGCACCCTGCCGCATCACTCCAGTTACGGCTGTCCCTTCTTCTGCAACTTCTGCGCCGTCGTCAACATGGTCAATGGGCGCTGGCTGGCCCAGTCGGCGGAGCGGACGGCGGACGTGGCGCACGACTTGGTCAAGCAGTGGGGCGTCGATTCGATCGAGTTCGACGACAACAACTTCTTCACGCACGAAGCGCGCACAGCCGAGTTCGCCGGGCGGATCAGGCATCTGGGCATCGGCTGGTGGGGCGAGGCGCGCATCGACACGCTGATGAAGTATTCCGATCGAACCTGGGCGCTCATGCGCGATGCCGGCCTGAGGATGGTTTTCTTAGGGGCCGAGTCGGGATCAGATGAGACGCTCAAGCGCATGAACAAAGGTGGGCAGGCTTCCACCGAAAAGACCCTGGCGCTGGCCGCGCGAATGAAGCAGTATGGCGTCGTGCCGGAGATGTCGTTTGTGCTGGGCAACCCGCCCGATCCCGAATCGGACGTGAGCCAGACGATGGAGTTCATCCGCAAGGTGAAGCGTGTCAACCCGGATATCGAGATCATTCTATACATGTACACGCCGGTTCCGCTGGCGGGTGAACTTTACGAGGAGGCCAAAGCCGAGGGCTTCCAGTTCCCGGAGACACTGGAAGAATGGATCAGCCCCGTGTGGCGCGAGTTTTCGCAGCGACGCAGCACGAACGTTCCCTGGCTCGAAGATCCGGTGCGCCGGAAGATCCGCGATTTCCAGTGGGTGATCAACGCCTACTATCCCACGGCGACGGATATTAACCTG
>JBOGUH010000491.1:0-2966 GCA_050695975.1 Anaerolineae bacterium | reverse complement strand
GGCTGAGCGTGCGCAGCGGGGTCAGCGCAGCCGGGCGGAGAAAACGCTGCTTGGCGTCGGGCGGCGGCTGGTTGGTCAGCAGGTGGTACAGCGTCGCGCCGAGCGAATAGACGTCGGATCGCGCGTCGGTGTGGCCGGAGTCGCCGCCGTATTGCTCGAGCGGCGTGTAGGCGGCGGTGCCGCGGCCCTGGATCACCGTGATCGTCCGCGCGTCGTCGTGCGCCATCAACTTGACCAGCCCGAAGTCGACGAGCTTGATGCGGCCGTCGGGCGTCAGCTTGATGTTGGCCGGCTTGATGTCACGATGCAGGATCGGCGGATCCTGTGTATGCAGGTACGCCAGCGCGTCGCAGATCTGCACGGCCCACGCCAAGACCTGGGATTCGGGCAGCAGGCGGCCTGCGCGCCGGGCTTCGTCCATCAGCTCCTTGAGATTGGAGCCGGGCACGAAGTCCATCACGAGATAGTCGTGATCCGCCTCGGAGAAGTAGTCGGAGACTTTAGGCAGGGTAGGGTGGTCGAGGCGCGCCAGAATACTGGCCTCGCGCTGGAATTGCTCTCCGGCCTGGCGGCGGGCTTCCTCGTCGGTGTCCGGGTCGAGGCGCACTTCCTTGATCGCCCAGCGGCGGCCCTGCAGCCGAACGTCCTCGGCTTCGTAGACGGCCGCCTGGCCGCCCTGACCAACCGATCCGACGATGTTATATCGATCGTGTATAATCGATCCCGGTTTGAGCAAGCCTCTCCTTCTCCTCGGCCGCAAGCTTAGCCGAGGGAAGGGGTATTGTCAAGGCATCCAACCCGGAGATTGCGCCCAAGAGGGAGGGCTGATGCCGAGCCAAGCAGCGCCGATTCTCGTCGTGCAGGAAGGCCAGCTCGCCGGGCGGCGCTGGCCGATGGACAAGCCGTCCATCACGATCGGCCGCGGCGAGGAATGTGAGATCGTCCTGCCCGATCGGCAGGTCAGCCGGATGCACGTGCGCATCTTGCGCGAAGTCGATGGCTTCTACGTGGAAGACCTGGGCAGCAAGAACGGGACGTACATCAACGGCATACCGGTGAAAGATCGTGTCAAGCTTCAAGACGGCGACGAGATTCAGGTGGCCTTGAGCGTGCGCCTGTTGTTCGTCGGCGCAGATGCGACGCTGCCGCTGACCCGAGAGATGATCCGCGTCAGCCTGCCCGGCTTGCGCTTGAGCAAGACACAGCGGCGCGTGTGGGTGGGTGGCAAGGAGCTCGAACCGCCCCTCTCGCTGGCGCAGTATCGGCTGATCGAGCTGCTGTATGAGCGCAAAGGCAAGGTGGTGACGCGCGACGATGTGATCCAGGCGGTGTGGCCCGATAGCGACGAGTCCGGCATCACCGAGCAGGCGATCGACGCGCTGATGCGCCGGCTGCGCGAGCGGCTGGCAGAGGCCGATCCGGAGCACGAATACATCGCCACCATTCGCGGGCACGGGTTCAGGCTCGAGGATAGGGAGTGAACGACAAGAAACCCGGTTTCTCAAAGATACCGGGTTTCTTATTTGCTGGCGCAAACGTGCGACGAACCCCGAAGGCCCTCGTAGCGAAGCGGAGGGGGTCGGGGGTGCGTCGCACGCTCCCGTCTATCCAGCCGCTTTCGCGCCGACCAGCTCGCGCGCCTGGGCGATGACCTGCGTCAGGCGGTCGGCCGACTCGACGCGCCCATCCTCGCGCAGGTCCGCCGCGACCTTATCCAGCCACTCAATGAACTCGGGAACGAGAACCTTCCGGTTGCGTTCGAGCAGCTGCCGGGTCTGGCCAGGATATTCGAGCGTGAGCAGCGCGTTAACGAATTGGATTTCAGGCGGCTGCAGCTCCTGGATCGCCCGCATGGCGGCATTGCCGACCTGGCGCAGCCGTTCGTAGGTTTGGGCGTCGCCGGCCTGCTGTGCGGCCTGCATCTCCGAGCTCAGGATGTTGAAGAAAACGTCGTCCAGCATGCCCGCTCGTGCGCGCGCTGCCTGATCGAGGTCCTCGGTGACCATGAGCTCGCGCAGCAGGGTTGCGCGCTGTTGAATCATCTGCTGCGCCTGGGTGTCCAGCTTGTCGCGCAGGGCGAGGATCTCCTTGCGCAGCTCGGTAAGCCGATCGGCTTCGGCTGCGTCACCGGCGTTTTTAGCGGCATCGATTTGGCCTGTGAGCTGCTGGAAGAACGGATAGTCGAGCAGGGGCCGGCCGATGGACAGCAGCGCCTCGCGTGTGGCCGAATCGGGCGCTGTCAAGAGCTGTTCCAGCAGGCCCTCGCGGGTCATGTTGGCCAGCAGCGCCTCGACCGCCCGCGTCTGCGCCTTCACGCTCTGGCCGAATTGAGTCAGGTCGAGCAGGCGGCTGCGCACCACCGCCAGCCGGCCGAATTCGTCGGGACGGTTGTCGGCTTCGGCATTGGCCATCGCCAGCGATATGAGTTGGAAAAATACGGCATCGATCTGGGCGTCGTTTTCCTTGGCGATCGCCTGGAAGGCGGTGTCGTCCGTCGTTTCGACCAACCTGCGCATCAGGTCGACCCTGGCCTGCTGCGTCTGCATCATCTCCGGCGTGACGCCATCCGCGCGGAGGATTTCGTCGATCAGCGTTTGCAGCTTGAAGAACTGTTGTGGCTGGAGCAGGTAGGCTTTGCGCTTCTCGAGCGGCACGGCGTTCATGACGGCCTGGGTTAGCTGGCCGATGACGCGCTGCTGGTCGGCGTGGTTCAGCCCGCTTTCCATCGGCAGGAAGATCAGCGTGAGTTCCTTATCCGCGTCGTGATACACGAGCGGCGCAGCGAGCGACCCCGTGTTGCGACAGTTCGGACAGGTGAATGTGTTGAGACGCCCGGTCAGCAGCCGCGCCTTCAGCTCGGGTTGATCGAGCGCGTCGATCACGCCCTGAACGGGCACGCTGATGGGTGCGCCGCAGAAGGGGCAGCGAATAGCGGTGGGACTGGGGGCGAACCTCATGGATAGTCC
>JBOGUH010000490.1:0-1542 GCA_050695975.1 Anaerolineae bacterium | reverse complement strand
CTGCTGGACGACGAAGCCCTATGGCGGGCTGCCCGCAGCCTTCTCCCCGCCCAAACCGCTGCACAACTGGAAGACCTGCATCTCAAGCGTCAGCGCGAGGGTCTGAGCGAACCCGAGACCCAGACGTTAGCTGGCCTAGTGCGGCAGTACGAGCGCGCTATGCTCATCCGCGCTCAAGCCACGGCATTGCTCAAGCAGCGCGGTCACGATATTTCTGAGCTGGCCGCAGGGGCATGAGCCAGGTTTACATCTCCAAGGCCCTGCGCGAGCGAGTGACTGTGATGCCCAAGATTGTTGAGTGTGTCCCTAATTTTAGCGAAGGCCGCCGGCTCGAAGTCGTTGAAGAAATCCGCCGCGCAATGTCCCTGCCTGGCGTGACCATCCTCGATCAACATTCCGACACCGATCACAATCGCACGGTGATTACGCTGGTCGGCGAGCCTGAGCAGATCGAGCAAGCCGCATTCGCCGGTATCGCCAGGGCTGCCGAGTTGATCGATCTGAATGTGCATCGAGGCGAGCACCCCCGCATCGGCGCGACCGATGTCGTTCCTTTTGTGCCGGTGTCGGGCGTGACCCTGGATGAATGCGTGTCAATTGCGCGTCGGTTGGGCGAGCGCGTCGGGCGCGAGTTGAACATCCCGGTGTACCTGTACGAGGCGGCCGCCACGCGGCCCGATCGCGAAAACCTGGAAAATATCCGCCGCGGCGAGTACGAGAAACTCAAGGAAGAGATCGGCGTCAATCCAAATCGTGCGCCGGACTTCGGCCCGGCCCAGGTCGGCCCGGCCGGCGCGACGGTGATTGGCGCGCGGCCATTCCTGATCGCCTTCAACGTCTACTTGAATACGCCCGATGTGAACATTGCCAAGCACATCGCCAGGGCCGTGCGCCATTCGAGCGGCGGGCTGCGCTTCGTGAAGGGGCTGGGGCTGAGCGTCGAGGGTCTGGCGCAGGTGTCGATGAACCTGACCGACTACCGCAAGACGCCAGTCGCCCGCGTCGTCGAGACGGTGCGCCGCGAGGCGGCGCGCTACGGGTGCAGCATCGTCAAGACCGAACTGGTCGGTCTGGCGCCCCAGGAGGCGCTCATTGACGCCGCGCAGTGGTATCTCCAGATCGACGGTCTCCAGCCTGATCAAATTTTGGAAAATCGGCTGGCCGAGGTATCCACTGGGGCCGAAACAAAGTCGCTAATACCCAACGCCTTCCTCGAAGCGACGGCAGCCGGCACGGCGACGCCCGGCGGCGGCGCGGTCGCTGCGCTGGCCGGTGCGTTGGCTGCGGCGCTGACGACGATGGTCGCACGCTTGACGATCGGCAAGAAGAAATACGCCGACGTCGAAGCGGAGATGAAAGCCGTCGTCGCGCGCGCCGACGCGCTCCGGGCGGACTTAACTGCCGCGATCGACGCCGACTCGGCCGCTTTCGACGCGGTCATAGCCGCGATGAAACTGCCCAAGGATATGCCGGAGCAGCAAGAGAATCGTCAGCGTGAGATTCAAGTTGCTACGCAGCGTGCAATCGACGTTCCGTTAAGTG
>JBOGUH010000489.1:0-8481 GCA_050695975.1 Anaerolineae bacterium | reverse complement strand
CAACGACCCGATGAACTGTTAGGATCCCGTCTGGGCTCATAAATAGAACAACGTCACCTGGAGACGGAAGGCTTTTACCCCAGCGGACGAGCACGGCGGTTTGCCCACCCAAGAATGGGTCCATGCTTCCAGTAGGAACGAGTTGTATCCAGGAGTGTACGTTGCTTCGCTGGTAAGCTTCACGCAAAAGCTCACGAAAGCGATTAGGATTGCAACCTTGCCCGGCAACTCGATCTAATGTGCTACGAATGGCTTGATGATCCGAAACGATAGAATTCAACTCGGACATGCAAATTCTAGTTCCCCCACGAACAGGCTGCTGTAAATCCATTTGTAGTCTCTGATGGGACTGTTTAAGCGGGTTGTCACACAACTGATGTGAGAATTTGTCACCTAACTGCATTGGCCACAAATTAAGGTTTGCTGGAGCTTGTCAAGGGCGAAAGGGTGAGCGGTGATGATTTGCTGGTGCGTTTTCGTTTGCGCTTGACGATACCGAGCAGCGTGGCGTTGTCGGCCAGATAAGTCACAAGGTGAGCGACTTCAACGCGATGGTAGACCTGGGTTGGCGAAAGTCCAATGTGACATGGGTGCATCTCTCAAATTGAGAGTTCATACCGCCAAAGGCAGAGTAGCATACAGACTGGGTCGTTCCGATGGGATTCGCCGCTTGGCCTGTGGACCGGGATCAGACTGAGCGGGTTGGGTCATCGGTTGGGCACGCAGCACGCGTACGGTCTGGCGGAAGTCGGCACGGAGCAAAGCCCAGGCGCGCGCCCAACGCTGGCTGTGAATCAGGCTGCGCCAGCTGAGAATGGCTTGTCCGCCCAGTAGTGTCCAGGCCATGCCAGAGCCTTTCAAGCGTTGAGTCACGAGTGTCTTGCAGGCGGCTTCCACGACGCCACTGGCGATGGGCAAGTGCTGGCGCTGATATGCCGCGTAGTTCATCCGGGAGCGCTGATTGCGGAAGTAGGTCAGTTCGGCTTGGATGCGCCGGTGCCGGTTGCCCTGGGCGCGACTGACGTGATGCTTGAAGGACCGAATGATCCGCTCCGCGCCGCCATCCTCTTCCTTGAGTAAGGTCTTGAGCCGCAGGAACTCGGCCTGGCTGCGTGGGGTGCTCTCTCCCCAGATGGCATCGCAGCCGTTCTTGAGATGGTCACACGCATGATAGAAGTCCACAATCTCGACCCAGGCGTCGGGGGGCACATCCAGCGCGGTTTCGGCTTCGGCCAGCAAGCGCCAGTTGCCCTCCGCGCCATCGGCCAGATGCACGCGTCGCAGGTCGGGTCGCACGGCGCAGATGGCCTGCATTTCGGCTTGGATTTGTTGTTGCAAGGTGACCTTCTTGCTCTCCGGCATGCGCGCATAGCGCAGCGTCTGCAGGCGCTCCCCCTCCGCATCATACAGACTGACCGTGCCACAGCCGACTTCGCGCTGTCCGGCTGGCCCGCTGGCATGCTTACCCGGTTCGGTGCGTTTGGCGGCACGCTGCTCGGCCTTGGCTTTGAGGGCCACCATCACCCCATCGACCGACAGAGCAACGCTGACCGCTTCGGGAGGCACCGTTTCCTGTTGGCGCAAGGCAGTTTCCCATTCCAGCCGGTGCTGTTCCCAATGGGCCGACAGTTCACGCGGCAAGCGGTCCACTGTGCTGCGCGAGGGCCGCATCCCACCCAGTTCGTCAAACAGCGCTTCGGCTTCGCCGGGCGTCAGGTGCGCCATCGCGAAGGCGCCCAGACGCGCCGCCCGCGGTGTCCAGTATCCGCTGACGATGCCCACCCGCAATTCCAGGGGGCAGATGCTCTTGGCGTTGTGCCCGGCCGGACGGTACAGATGCCGCTCCACTTGCACCGGCCCCGCCGCCGACAGGTACGTTTCCGACGCGGTCAACACCGGGTGGTACACCACCCCCGCCACTTCAATCTGCGCGGCGGCCACATCGTAGCGCGCCAGTTCTGCGCCAATGACTTCTCGTTCCAACGCCATCATATGCTCGTGCAGTTCTCGCTCAAACTGTTCAAACTCCGGCGTCCCACTTCGCCAAGCACACTCGTGCTCCCGGACAAATTGTCTCAACCGTTGGGCCGCTGGACTTTCCAGAATGTCCGCTGTATGGCACACTTCCATTGGGCAACCTCCCGCAGGTCGGTTCTTTGGGCAAGATCGACTATGCCGGGCAGGTTGCCTTTTGTCAATTCGGCCTCGTGAGGCTCATATGCCTCTCAGTTTCAGAGATGCACCCATGTGACATTGTCAAGCTACTCACGCTGGTGATTATTCACAAGTGCTCTAGGCCCGCGTCCCTTCGACTTCGCTCAGGGCAGGCCTCGCGGGCCGTCCGCGTCCTCGCGGACGGCGAGCAGAGCTGTGTGCAATCACCAGACTCGCGCTTATGGTGAGCCGCGCCAAAATGTGTTATCATCGCCCCTCGTTGCCTATGTCCATTCCTGCTATGACCACCACTCTCGCTATCTTGGCGGCTGCCGCATTCGTCCTCACGCGCAAAGGGCCGGCCTGGAAACGGCAACTGCAATTCGCATCCGCCTTCCGCGCCGGGCGAAAGTTCTACCGGTCCTATCCACACGTCGCCAAAGACATCGCCTACGGCGATCGGCCACGGCAGAGGCTCGACGTGTACTGGCCGCCGGAAGGCGACCGGCTGCCGGTGGTCTTGTTCGTCTACGGTGGATCGTGGTCCTGGGGCGACAAATCGCTGTATCCGCTCGTCGGTGCACGCTTCACCGCGCAGGGTTTCGTCGTCGTCGTCATCAACTACACTCTGTATCCCGACGCGACGTTCCCGACCTTCGTCGAAGATGCAGCCGCGGCGATCGCCTGGACCGTGAAAAACGTCGCGGCCTATCACGGCGATCCCGATCGTGTCTTCGTCGCCGGGCACTCGGCCGGCGCGCACATCCTGTCGCTGGTCACGCTCGACGATCGCTACCTGGCCGCGCACGGGCTGACACGCGACGTGCTGCGCGGCTTCATCGGCATCAGCGCGCCGACCGACCTCACCGCGCTGCTGCGCCACCTCGAAGCACAGCTACCCGTCCGATCGGCCGGCGGTCTGCACGCGATCATGGGCGGTACGCACAGGCTGCCGCAAGCCGACCCGATCCGCCACGCTCGCGGTGATGCTCCGCCGATCCTGCTCCTGCACGGCGAACGCGATCAGACCGTGCCGATCGCGATCGCGCGGAATTTCGCATCGGCGCTGAAGGCCGCCGGGGCGCGGGTCGAGCTGCGCGAGTACGAGCGCGCCGATCACCATTCGATGCTGCTGGATGGCGTGCGCGAGGATCCCCATCGACCGCTGCGCCTGCTCGCCGATGCCGTCGAATTCGCGCGGCGGGTCGGCGCTGAATTCGAGCACACAACAACTGAACCTGTGCGCAGTTGACGCCGTGCCTCAATCCGTCTACACGGGTGATTATCCACAAGGCTCCAAGCCCGCGTCTCGCGGACGGCAAGCAGACATGTGTGCAATCACCAGGTCTACACTGCTCACACCCACTCAAACTCTCACTCTAACTCCCAACTCTAACTCCAGAAAGGAAGCTATGGAAAAGTACCAGCAACTCAAATCTCGCCTGGCCGAGATCGGCGACATCAGCCGGGCCGCCGCGCTGCTGGGCTGGGATCAGCAGACGCAAATGCCGCCGGCCGGGGCCGAAGCGCGCGCTCATCAACTCGGCACGCTAAGCAAGATCGCTCACGAAATGCACGTGGCCGACGAGACCGGCCGGCTGATCGAAGCCGCCGCCGCCGAACGCGATGGCGCCGACTACGATTCGGAAGAGGCCGGCCTGCTGCGCGTGGCGCGCCGCGATTACGACCAGGCGACCAAACTGCCGTCTGAGTTCGTAGCCGAGTTGGCCCGCGTGACCGCGCTGGCGCACGAAGTGTGGGCTAAGGCTCGCGCCGAAAACAGGTTCAAAGACTTCCAGCCGATGCTGGAGAAAATCTTCGACCTGGCCCGCCAGGCCGCCGAGTACCTGGGCTATACGGAACATATTTACGACGCGCTGCTCGATCAGTACGAGCCGGGCATGAAGACCGGCCAGGTACGCGCCATCTTCGACGAGTTGAAGCAAGACCTGGTGCCGCTGGTGCAGGCGATCTCGGAGCGGCTGGATCGGGTTGACGACGCTGCCCTGCGTCAGGAATTCGACGAAGACAAGCAGCGCGATTTCACTTACGAGGTGATCAAAAAGTTCGGCTACGACTTCCAGCGCGGCCGCGTCGATCGCGCCGTGCACCCTTTCGCGATCCACTTCTCGATCAACGACGTGCGCATCACCACGCGCTACGACCGCAACTTTCTCAATCCGGCGCTGTTCGGCACGCTGCACGAGACTGGTCACGCACTGTATGAACTCGGCGTCGACCCGGCGCTGGAGCGGACACCGCTGGCGGCCGGGGCGTCGCTCGGCGTGCACGAATCACAATCGCGCCTGTGGGAGAATCTGGTCGGGCGCAGCCGCGGATTCTGGACGCACTTCTACCCGACATTGCAGAAGATTTTCCCGGCCCGGCTCGGCAGCGTCAGCCTGGACACGTTCTACCGCGCCATCAACAAGGTCAAGCCGTCGTTCATCCGCGTCGAAGCAGACGAGGTGACGTACAGCCTGCACATCATGCTGCGCTTCGAATTGGAACAGGAGCTGCTCGAAGGCAAGGTGAAAATCGCCGACCTGCCCGAAGTGTGGAACACGCGCATGACGGAGTATCTCGGCATCACTCCGCCCAGCGATACGCTCGGCGTCCTGCAAGACATCCACTGGTCGAGCGGCTTGATCGGATACTTTGCGACGTACGCGCTGGGCAACCTGGTCTCGGTCCAACTGTGGGAAAAAGCGCTGGGCGATGTGCCCGACATTCCGGCGCAGATCGAGCGGGGCGAGTTCGGCGCGCTGCGCGAGTGGCTGCGCCAAAACGTGCATCGGCACGGTCGGAAGTACATGCCCGACGAGCTGGTCCGGCGCGTCACCGGCGAAGGCATCCAGTCCCGTTCGTACATGCGGTATCTCAAGAATAAGTACGGTGAGATTTACGCGCTTTAGACCTGTCAGGTCTTTCTGCAAGGAGAATCGGCATGAGCCGCTCCTCGCATTCGTTGATTCGATGCGCGAAGCGATTCGTTGACACCTTTCTACGTTCCAACACCCCACATCCCGCCCAAAGACGCACTCAGAGTGCGACTCCGGGCGGATGACAACCCTCGTAGGCTACGTTACACTGGCGAACGTGAAACGAGACTTCGGAAGTCTTGCACACCGCCGAAGTCTGAAAACCGAGAGGAATCTACATGCGAAAACTTCTCGCCCTATTCGTCGTCATCGTTCTCGTCTTCCCGCTGGCACTGGCGACCTTGAGCGTCATCTCGGTCAGCGCCTGGGCGCTCGACCGCAGCTTCTACGAGGACGTGCTGGGCGACACCCGGCTGTACGAGGTCATGCTGTCAGAGGACCTGCCCAATTACTTCAATCGCCAACTCGCCCGCGAGATCGACAGCGATCTGCCGGCCGCGGCGCTGGGCAAAGCGCTGCGCGAAGTCGTCACACCCGAATACATGCGCGATCAGGCGCTGCGCATTGTCGACGACACGTTCGACGCGATCGAGGGGCGCGATCCCACGCTCGATCTCACGCTGGATCTCAAGCCGCTCAAAGCCGCGCTCGAAGGTGAAGGCGGGCGGCGCTTTGCGCGAACGCTGGCCGCCGAGCTGCCAACGTGTGCGGCTGGGCAGGAGCCGCTCACGACGACCGCCCAGGGCACTCGGATCATCCGTTGCCGGCCGTCGAACGTGTCAGTGGACGAGGCAGCTAACCTGATCGCCCTCGCCCTGCCGTCGTTCGTCGACAAAGTTCCCGATCGGATCAGCCTCAACCGCAGCCCGGTTAATTTGCGGGGCGAAATGCGCGGCGTCCCCTTCTGGCTCGTGGGAGCCGGCGGACTGAGCCTGGCGATCGCTGTCATGGTCGTCTTCAGTGGCAGCGTGTGGCTCGCGGCGGCGCTCATCGGCGGATACGACAAGCGTGAACGCTTGCTGTGGCTGGGCTGGTCGTTGATCGTGCCGGCCGTCCTCGTCTTCCTCATCGGCCTGGCCGTCAACAGCGATTTCTCAACGGGCTGGGTGCGCTTCGGCCTGAACGAGGCGCGCTTGGAGGGCGTCGAGTATAGCGAATCGTTCCGATTGGCGATGCTCGACGTGTCACGCACCGCCTTGAACACGATAGCCAATGGCTTCCTGGCGACCGGCGCGGTGTCGGGCGCGATCGCCCTCGCGCTGATTGCCTGGGGTTGGGGCACTCCGCCGCAGCAGCGTATGGCTCCGGCCATGACCTACGCGCCAGCGGCAACCACGCAGCCCGCGCCGCAATCGCCGACGCAGAGCGAGCCGCCTGCTGGATCGGCCGGCTAACCCTAACCCTAAAGGGCGCTTCGCAGAGCCTCGATTCCAGGATAAGAACAGTCGAGCCTCAGCATACGCTGAGGCTCGATTGCTTTTAGGGCCCTGCTCACTCTAAAATCTCGCTCACCGCCACGGCCGCATCAGGAAACGCCTGCGGGGCCACCGACACGCCGGGCAAGACCCGCCGCATCGAGAGATACCCTACCGGCGATGGGTCTTGATAAACTTCGATCCACTGATCGGGCAACGAGACCAGCCACGCTTCGGGGACGCCAGCGCGAGCGTAAAGCCGCATCTTCACGTTCCGATCATAGTCCACAGATGTCTCGGCGATCTCGACGACGAGCAGCACATCTTCAGGGCCAGGATGCGATTTTGCGTAATAGTCGGCGCGCGGCCGCAGCAGTGCCACATCGGGTTGCGGCTCGGAGTGTTCGCCAGCAAGAATCGGGTCCTGGACGCTGACGATGGCTCTTTTACGCACTGCATCGTGGAATAGTTCGGCGAGCCGCTTGACGCGCGCCGCGTGTTCCGGGCTGATGGGCGACATCTCGATGATCTCCCCTTCGATCAGCTCCAGCCGGTCATCCTCGCCGAGCGAACCAGCCCGGAGCAGAAGGTGGTAATCGTCAGTGGTTAACAGTCTGCGCTGTAATTGGACGGCCATGGCTCGCACTCCGATTGTGACTTGCCTGCCCACAATGATACCACATCCGGCAAGGATTCGTTGACGGGAGCACACATGCGGTGCAGCCTGCCCTCGCGCAGCGGGGGTGCTCCCGCTGCACCGCATGTGTTCGTTGCTAATCCGTTGACGCCTTCTTCTTCAACTCGTACAACTTGGTCAGCGCCTCCAACGGCGACAGCGCATCCACGTCGATCGACTTCAACTCTTCCAGCGCCGGGCTATCGTTCGTGAAGAGGGCCAGCTGCTGCACGCCGCCCGTGGGTGGCGCGTGCGTCGGCTGGCCTTGCTCCAACTGCTCGAGGATCTCTTCGGCGCGGCGGATGACCGGCTTCGGCAGTCCGGCCAACTGCGCGACGTGGATGCCGTAGGATCGATCCGCCCCGCCCTCGACGATCTTGTGCAGGAAGGCAACTCGATCGCCTTCCTCGGCTACTGCCACGTTGACATTGCGCACGTGCGGCAGATGCTCGGCGAGTGTGATCAACTCGTGGTAGTGTGTGGCGAACAGCGTCTTGCTCTTCAGGCGCGGATGGTTGTGGATGTGCTCGACGACCGCCCAGGCGATGCTCAGTCCGTCGTAGGTGCTGGTGCCGCGCCCGATCTCGTCGAGCACGATCAGGCTGCGTGTTGTGGCATGATGCAGGATGTTGGCCGTCTCGACCATTTCGACCATAAAGGTCGATTGCCCGGCGGCGATCTCGTCCTGCGCCCCGATCCGGGTGAAGATGCGATCGACCAGCCCGATGCGCGCCTGCTCAGCTGGCACGAACGATCCGATCTGCGCCAGCAGCACGATCAAGGCAGACTGACGCAGGTAAACCGTTTTCCCGGCCATATTCGGGCCGGTGACGATCAAGATGCGCGTGTGGGCGTCGAGTCTCAGATCGTTGGGGACGAAGCGCGTCTCACTGAGTGTCCGCTCGACGACCGGATGTCGCCCCGCGACGATCTCGATCTCATCGGCGTCGATCAACTCCGGGCGGACGTAGGCGTTGAGCGCGGCGACCTCGGCCAACCCCGAGGCCACATCGATCTGCGCGATCGTCTGCGCGGTGGCTTTCAGCGCGCGTGCCCGGCTGGCGATTTGCGCACAGATTTCCTTGAACAACCGGTTCTCGATTTCGACGATGCGCTCCTCGGCGTTGAGGATCAGCGTCTCGTACTCCTTGAGGTCAGGCGTGATGTAGCGCTCGGCGTTGGTCAGCGTCTGCTTGCGGATGTAATCGGCCGGCACGGCGTCGCGATTCGCGTTCGTCACTTCAATGTAATAGCCGAAGACTTTGTTGTAACCGACCTTCAGCGAATTGATCCCCGTCCGCTGGCGCTCGGTCTTCTCCAGGTTGGCGACCCACTCTTTCGCGTGGCGCGAGGC
>JBOGUH010000488.1:0-4585 GCA_050695975.1 Anaerolineae bacterium | reverse complement strand
TCTATCACGTCTCCCGGCACGCCCATTTCGCGCTTAACGAGCAGCCAGCGTCGAGGGTCTTCAGGGTCAATCTGATCACCTGGTAGAAGGTCCGGATAGCGAGCCAGCAACTCCTGCAATACGCTTTCTGTGACATAGGCTGTCTCGTCCATTGGTATCAGGTTGTCTTGCTTCTCGCCGACGAGGAATATCTTTGCGTTTTTCATGCTTCCCTCTACGCCAGCGATTTCCGGTGATATGACGACTGCTTGTGTCTTCCCGCCGGTCGCCCGCGCGTTACCACAATCGTATGCTCGAAACGCACTCGCTTACCTACACACTCCCACACTCACTACACCCGCCACAACCTCTCCGCCACCTCGCGACACCTCGTCCACACCGGTTACTGTAACTTACTCAACTGGGCCGAACCACCAAGTCGCAAAATCGCGCGCAAGACGGAGCGCCTCGTGTGTCTCGTTCAAAGCGGTTGACGAATCTGATATGGAGTAATGTTCCGCTGGCACCCACAACTTCTCGCCGTCTATGTCCTCGATGATGTAGCGCGCTCGCGAGACGTGTGGCTCCAGGTTTTCGGCGATCGCGGCCAGACGTTCAAGACGTTTACTCCATTCATCCGATGGCTGTTCGGCGAGGGCCTCGCGCAGTTCTCTGGCGACGAAATGCGTGCGCTCGAAGCTGCCGAAGCAGGCAAGACAGGCTTTGACGGCGCGCTCGACGGCCTGTTGGCAGTGATAAACGCTCCGGTCGTGCAGGCCCGCGACGCGCAAGGCCGCAGCAGCTTCTGCGTCGCGCTCGGCATCATCCAACCAATGCCGGACATACTCTTCGTTGTGCCTTTCCGAAAGTGGTGTGCTTCTTCGATACTGCACCGGAAATCGCCAACTGCCGGGTCGGGTCCGGCGGATTCCGCGTTCTTGAATGTAGCGTTTTACAATGGCGATCTCTTCGGACAGATTCGCTTGGTCGTGCAGGACAATGCCGTCTACTGCAATGTCGAGCACAAAGGGAGAATGGTTTCGGAGTCCATTCACGAATCCCCGCTGCGAATAGGGGATCACCTCTACGTCGCGCAGGTCGATGGCCCGCCTGAGCGCGAGAGAAGTGCCTGTCCAGGCAGCGGGATCACTCTCCAGCGTCGGCAGTACGGCGAGCACATCCACGTCACGCCAAGCATCGCCGCGCGCGAACGAGCCGAAAGCGATAATGCCGATGAGATCGGGGCGCGCCCTCAGCAAGTTATCTCGAATATGGGTGAATATTTCGTCGCGGGACAAAGCCCGCTCGTCAACTGGCACGTTTGTTGTCATAGCGACATTCTAGCACGCTCTCATCCGCGTGCCACACCCATACTTTCACACTCCCATACTCACATCTGCCACAACCTCTCCGCCGCCTCGCGACACCTCGCCCGAATCCGCGCCTCGTCCACGCCGATGGCTTCTCGATCGCGCATCAGCCAGCGTCCGGCACACATCACACTTTGAACGTTGACCGGATCGCGCCACAGCAGCATTTGATCCATCAAGTTGCCTGCGCTCAACGGCGTCGGCGTGTCGGCGTCGATGAGGATCAGGTCGGCCGAGTAGCCGGGCTTCAACTGCCCAACCCGATCGGCCATGTTCAGATCGTATGCGCCGTGCAGCGTTGCCATCTTCCAGACGAGGCGCGCCGGCATCGTTTGCGGATTTTCGAGGTGCGCCTTGTGGATCAGGAACGCGCCGCGCATCAGCGCAAAAGTGTTGTTGACGTAGCCATCCGTGCCCAGGCTGACCGGCACGCCCGCCGCCAGCATCGCCGGCACGGGCGCAATCCCGCCGCCGACCTCGCAGTTCGACAACGGCATGTGGCTGACACGCGCGCTGTGTCGGGCGAGCAAATCAATCTCGTTCTGATCAATTTGCACACACTGCGAGGCGAATGCGCGCGGACTCAGCACGCCTAGTTTAGCATAGTATGCGATCGGGCGCAGGCCGAAATGTTTCAAGCAGTATTCCGGCTCGTAGCGGCCTTCCGAGCAGTGAAAGTGAACCAGCGCGTCGTGCTGCTCGCCCAGGTCGAACGCCTGGCGGATGAAATCGGCGTCGCAGGTGAACGTCGTGTGGAAACACATCAAGCCCGATACGAGGCCACCGTCTTTTCGACACGCGCCGATGAACTCGGCGTTCTCGCGCAATCCGAGTTGGCCGTTGTCTTCGCTCACGCGCTGCGTCGCCTCGAATGACAGCACACCGCGCAGTCCCCAGCGCTGCACTACCTCGGCCTCGGCGTGTAAGCAGCCGGGCAGCGCCCTCGGCGCTTCGAGCACGTCGTAGAATGTCGTCACGCCGGAGCGCACCATCTCCAGGCAGGCCATGTCGACCGCCGCCTGGATCAACGCATGATCAAGCGCGTCCTCCAGGCGTGGCCACCAAAACTCTTCGAGGAACGCCCAGAAGTCTTTGGGCGCTCGATCGAGAGGAATGCCGTGCGACAGCACGCCGTACATGTGGTGATGCGCGTTGACGAAGCCAGGGGTGATAACGCAGTCGGTCGCGTCGACGACGTCGGAGTTGGAGAACTGTGCGCGCAGATCGGCGTGTGGGCCGATCGCCGAGACGAGGCCCGCGTCAATTGCCACACCCCAGTCACGCTCGGGTGCGGCATCGGCGGAATAGAGCAGCCACCGGCCAAGGATGAGGGTTGTCATGGGTCTGAATGCTCGTCGGGGGTCTGCCTGCACTGTGCTGCGCAGGGCGCGGCACATGTGTGACCCCGACGATTGTTTGATTGGAGCCGTCGGGTCGCAGACCCGACGGGAGCAGCTGGGGTGTTACCTCAAATTGATGCTCACCGTCTTCGTTCTGAGATACTCATCGATCGCATCCGGGCCTTCGCTACTACCGAAGCCGCTGGCCTTGTACGGCGTGCGGCTCAATTCGTACCCGGCCGTGAAATAGTGATTGACGTACACCTGCGCCGATTCGAGCCGCTGTGCGACGATGTGCGCCGTCTTCAAATCCGTCGTCCACACCGCCGACGCGAGTCCGTAGTCCGAGTGGTTAGCGATGGCGATCGCTTCGTCGATGCCGTCGAACGGCGTCACGGCCAGCACCGGCCCGAAGATCTCCTCTTTGGCGATCGTCGCGGCCGGCGATACGTTGTCGAAGATCGTCGGCTCGACGAAGTAGCCGCCGCGCAGCGCCGGATCGCCGGGCACACCGCCGCCGGTGACGAGCTGCGCCTCGTCCCGGCCCGTCGCGATGTACGCCAGGACACGATCGCGCTGTTTGGCCGAGATGAGCGGGCCCATGTCAGCTTCCTTGCCCAACTTGAGGCCGCGCGCCAGCCCGGCCAGTCGATCCACAAACTCGGCGTGGATCGTCTTGTCCACCAGCAGGCGCGAACCGGCTACACAGATTTGGCCGGCGTTGGCGAAGATCGCCCACAGCGCGCCATGCAGCGCCGCTTCGATGTTCGCGTCGGCCATGACGATGTTGGGCGATTTGCCGCCGAGTTCCATCATCGCCGGCACGAAATGCTCGGCGGCGTTCTTCAAGACGCGCTTGCCGGTGAAACCCGACCCGGTGAAGTAGATCGCGTCGATGCCGGGATGCAGCGTCAGCGCGTCGCCTAGCTCGCCGCCCTCTCCGGTGATCACGTTGAAGACGCCGGGCGGCACGCCGCACTCCACTGCCATCTCGGCCAGCTTCAACAGGCTGAGCGGCGCCTCGCTCGACGGCTTGACGATCAGCGAATTGCCGGCCGCCAGCGCCGGGGCGATCGTGCGGCTGCCGATCCACAGCGGGCCGTTCCACGGCACGATGTGCGCCGTCACGCCACGCGGCTCGCGCAGCGTATAGCCGAAGTGCGCGCCTGGCGCGACGAAGGTATCGCCCAGGATTTTGTCGGCGAGGCCTGCGTAATACTCGAAACGCCTGGCGCACACATCGTTCACCGTCCACAGCGCGCCGGCCACTCTGTGGCCGGTGTCTTGCGCTTCGATCTCGGCCAGCTCCTGTGCGCGGTCGCGCATCACCTGTGCGAAGCGGAACAGAATGCGCGCACGCTCGGCCGGATGCGTGTCGCGCCAGACCTTGAGACCGCGCCGGGCCGATTCGACCGCCGCGTCCAGATCAGCTTTGTGCCCGCGCGGGACGGTTGCGAAGACCTCGCCCTTCGCCGGATCGTAGACCTCTATCGTTCCGCCGTCTCCGGCGGAGCGCCACGCTCCGTCGATAAACATATCGAACTGTCTGACATCACCCATCATCGTCAAACCTCCGCAATTTTGCACATCGCTCGCCGGGGACCCAGCGGGAGCGGGAAGCGGCTACGCGAGCGACGCGCCCTCGTCTACGCTGATAGCCTGGCCGTTGATGCCGCGCGCGCCGTCGCCGGCCAGCATCACCGCCAGCTCGGCGACTTCCTCTGGCTCGACGATGCGGTCTTGGGGCAGCGTGGCGGCCATCTGGGCGTAAGCCTCTTCCTTCGTGATGCCCTTCGCTTGGGTAAGCGAGTTCGCGAATCGCTCGGCCATGTCGGTTCGCGTCCAGGACGGGCAGATCGCATTCGACGTGATCCCATCGTGTGCGTAGTCCAGCGC
>JBOGUH010000487.1:0-5087 GCA_050695975.1 Anaerolineae bacterium | reverse complement strand
CCCCTGTCCGGCGAGGCGACGTAGCCGGTCGTCGTGGGCATGTGGCAGTCCTGACATTGCGTGTTGCTGGCGGCATACTGCGAGTTCAGCCATTCGGGATACGTCGATTGGAGGAACAAGGGATTCTCGCCGCCGGCGATGTCGGGCATGCCGGACACGAATTCGCCGGTGACCGTGTCGCGCGCGAGGTGCGGCGCGTACACGCTGTGGCATGCGCCGCACAGCGCCGAACTGCCCTGGAACACGCTGGCGGCCACTGGATGCGGTGCGCTGGTGCTCAAGAAGTTCGTCCCGCGGCGGACATCGTTCGGATCGAGGATCAGCGCGCCGTTGCCGCCGATCTCCTTCCAGCGCGGCGGGAGGACGCCCATTGCCGTGGCCCGCTGGATCGCGGCCTGATCGACGGATGCCGCGCTGTCCGAGTCGACCGCGCGATGACAGACGGCGCAGGTAACAGCCGACGTGTCCGGGTCGTCGATAGGATGACCGGCCAGCCAGTTCGAGGGCTCGTGGCACTGCGTGCACCAGCGACCGACGTCTTTCACCTGCCGCGAGGCGTTGTGCAGCGCAGCCTTGAACACCGGGTCGATCGCGCCGTAGCCGTGCGCCGATGTCGACCAGGCCGCATAGATCGAGCTGCCCGTCGCGCTGTGGCACAGCTGGCAGTCGCTCGCGCCGATCGGATTCTCCAGGCTGCCCGGCGGCGTGCCTTCGCGCCCAAAGGGATGACCGTCCGGCGTGAGCCGGAAGGCCGGGCCGGCCGGCGACGCTCCCGGCGACTTGGACACGCTGGCCAGGAAGTTCTGGAATGGATTCAGGACTAGCATCTTGATCAGCGTCAGGGTCGGGCCGCCGCTTGGCGTGGCCGTGGTCGTGAACGGGATCGCCCGTTCGAGCGACTGGGTGGCGCTGACGACGATGGCGGCCAGTGCCTGGCGATCGGCTTTGAGCGCGCGCTGCCACACGACGGCCTGCCGTCCAGCGTCATAGGACGTCGTGGCCGTGAAGACGTGGCGCACGAACTGCGCTTCGCCCGGCAAAGTCGTGGTCAGGTGGAATGTCGTATCGCCGATCGAGCGGTTGCGCACCATCAACTGATACGTAATGCTCTGGCCCGATTGGATCGCGGGGGCGCTGCCGATCATTTGAACGTCGAGCGCCGGTCCGGATGCCACCGTGATCGGCGCGCTGGCCGTGGTCTCTTGCCCGTATCGATCGACGATCTGCGCGGTGAGGTTGATCGGTGTGCCGGGTGGCGCGGAGGTAATCGCGTCGAAGCCGGCGCGCAAGTTGCGCTGGACCTCCAGCCCGCCCGTCCATCGGATTTGCCGCGTGACGACGTCGTACACGGCGCCGCCGAATGTGGACTCAGGCAGGTAGGTCAAGTTGCCGGGCAGGCTGATGGTCGCTGTCACGTTGTTGGAAAACGACGAGTTCGAAATGTCGAGCGTGTAATGGATGCGGCGGTTGGCGGCTGGCCGTGTCGTATCGGCGCTCAGCGTCGCGGCGATGCGCGGGCCGGGATTGAGCGGCGCGATCGCGAAGATCTGGCCGTCGAGGCCGAACTGCGTCTGCCGCGAGTAGAGCAGCGCGCCGTCCGCGCGCACGCCGATCGCGATGACGCAGTACTGGCTTTCGCTGGTGGTCACCGCCTGCCGGTCGGTGAGCGTACCGTCGGGGGCCACCGTGAGCATCCACAGAGGGACGGTATTGAAACCGCAGATAAACGCCTTGCCTTCCCAGCCGGGGATCGGGCCGTGATAAATTTCGATGTCGGTGATCCCCATCGTGGTGACGAACTCGTAAATCGGCTGAATGAAGCCGGGGTTAGCGCGACAGTCATCCCACGACGGCCAGCCGTAATTGCCGCCCTTGACCAGCAGGAACACGCGGTCGCTGCACGAGCGGCCGTTCTCGTTGACGTAGACTTTGCCCGTGGCCGGGTCGCGGTGGATGCGGAAGGGGTTGCGGAAGCCGGAGGCCCAGATCGATGGACTGGCGCCCGGGGTATTGACGAATGGATTGTCGGCCGGGATGTGCAGCGTATCGCCGACGATCTCGAAGCGGTGGATCTTGCCTTGATCGATGCTGAGGTCTTGTGACCACAGGTTGTTATCGTAATTGCCGACCGCTACGAAGAGATAATCGTGCCCGTACTCGCTGGTGGTCAGCAGGCCGCCGGCGACGTGGATGTTGGTGTAAGCATCCGGCGTGAAGCGCCACAGTTCGCGATAGCCGCTGCCGTCGGATCGGATGCTGGAGATCACCGTCCAGGTGGGGCTGGTTTCGTTGGTGTCGGGAATCGACCAGTAGAAGAAAATGCGATCGTCTTCGTCGAAGCGCGGGTGCAGCGCCAGGCCGGTCAGGCCTTTCTCGCCCAGGTGCTGGATGCTGCCGTAGCTCGGGCCGGTGTAGATGCGCTGCTTGCTCTTGTCGGGGTAAACGATGTAGATGCCGCTGCGCTCCTGGTCGTTGGAGTCGTGAACGGACGCGACGAAGCAGCGGCCATCGGCCACGCATTGAATTTCGGCGGGCCATTGAATCTCGGCGTAGAGATCAATCACGTAACCGGGGGGTAGGCCCCCCGGGGCCAGCGCCAGGTCGGGCGCCGCGCCGGATAGCGGACGGGGAGACGAGGCGCTCATGACGCTTGCGATGAACACCATGCACACACCAGCGACGAGCGCAGGAACGCACTTTAGTGCAGGAACGCACGCCTGCCCTCGCGCGCTCTTCGCGGGGGTTAGTGTTCGATGCATAAGTGGACTTGCTCCAGTACTCTCTTTGGGGGTTGCCTGGAACACCGGCTTCAGCCGGTCAAAATGCCGGCCAATTTTGCTTAATTCCTCTATCACACAGCGCGCCGAATCTCCAGGAACGCACTTTAGTGCAGGAACGCACTTTAGTGTTCGACAGCCGCCGGGTTCTCAAGCCACCACGTGCGACGCACTTTTAACCCTCTCCGCTTCGCTACGAGGGCGCGAGTGCGTCGCACGCTGGAACGCACTCTGCGAAGCGCCCTTTAGGGTTAGTGTCAGACGGCCTGTCGAATTTCCTCGACCGCAGCCGGATTTTCCAGTGACGAAACATCGCCCGGATCCTGGCCTAAGTACGCGGCGCGGATGATGCGGCGCATGACCTTGGCGTTGCGGGTCTTGGGCAGATCGCGCACAAACTTCACCTCGCGCGGCGCGAGCGGCTTGCCCAGTTCGCGAGCGACTCGTTCGATCAACTCCTCACGCAGCGCCTCACCTGCCGCTTGTCCGGGCTTGAGCACGGAAAAGCACACGACCGCTTGCCCTTTGATCGGATCGGGCACGCCGATCGCGGCAGCCTCGCTCACCGCCGGATGCGCCACCAGGATCGACTCGACCTCGGCCGGCCCCAGCCGTTTGCCAGCCACTTTGATCGTATCGTCCGATCGGCCCAGGATGTACCACAGCCCGTCGGCGTCGACGGCCGCCCAGTCGCCGTGCACCCAGACGTTAGGGAAGCGTGACCAATACGTGTCGACGTAGCGCTGCGGGTCTTTCCAGAAGCCGCGCGTCATGCCGATCCACGGCTGGCGGATGACCAGCTCGCCGACCTGCCCACGCACCGATCGGCCTTCCTCGTCGACCACGTCGGCGGCCATGCCCGGCAGCGGCGCGGAGAAGGCGCACGGCTTGAGCGGCAGCAGCAGGTTGCCCATCACGATGCCACCTGAGATCTCAGTGCCACCCGAGTAATTGATAATGGGTAATTGGCCGCCTCCGGCGACGTTGAACAGCCACAACCACGGACCGGGGTTCCACGGCTCGCCCGTCGATCCGAACTTGCGCAGCGAAGAGAGGTTATGCTGGCGCACGGGTTCCTCGCCGAATTTGATCAGCGCGCGGACGAAGGTAGGCGAGATACCCAGCGTGGTGACCCGATGTCGTTCGACCAGCGCCCACACGCGACCCGCACCGGGGTAGTCGGGCGCGCCGTCGTACAGCATCATCGTCGCGCCGATCAGCAGCGTGCCGAACACGAGCCACGGCCCCATCATCCAGCCCATGTCGGTGATCCAGTACAGCGTCTCGTCGGGGTGCAGGTCGAGGCCGTGCAGCATGTCCTGCGCGGATTTGATCGGGAATCCGCAGTGGGTGTGGACCGCGCCCTTCGGCCGGCCGGTGGTGCCTGACGTGTAGATGATCATCAGCGGGTCTTCGGCGCGAGTGCGCTCGGTCTGCGCATCATCCGGCTGCGCGTCGATGAGATCGTGCCACCCCTGATCGCGCGCCGGGTTCCAGGGCACGTCCGCGCCCGTCCGCTTGAGCACGATCATGTGTTGAAGCGTCGGCGCGTGTGCAGCCGCTTCGTCGGCGGTCGGTTTCATCGGCACGCTCTGCCCGCGCCGAACCATCCCGTCGGCGGTGAACAGCGCTTTGGCGTCGGCGTCCACCAGCCGCGAGGCGATGGCCTGCGCGCCAAACCCGGAGAACAGCGGCAAAAATACCCCGCCGATCTTGACGATCGCCAGCAGCGCGACGACGATTTCGGGCGTCATCGGCATGAACACGCCGATCGCATCGCCCTTGCCCAGGCCCAGTGAGTGGAGCGCGTTGGCAGCCTGGTTCACTGCGCGGCGCAGCTCGGCATACGTCAGCGTGCGGACCGTCCCTTCTTCGCCCTCCCAGCGCAGCGCGATGCGACCGTCGGTCGGTGTGCCGGCGTATTTGTCCAGGCAGTTATGAACGATGTTCATCTCGCCACCGACACACCACTCCGGCCAGGCGATGCCTCGCGATAGATCGACGATCCTGGAGTAGGGCACGTAGAAGCGGATGTCGAGTTCTTTCAGAACGGCGTCCCAAAACCAGGCCACATCGCCGGTCGAGCGCCGCATCAAGGCATCGAACGAGGCGATGCCATGCCGATTCATGAACCGTTTCAGGTTGCTGTTGGCGATCAGGTCGGGTGTAGGGCGCCAGACGATGTCGCCGCCGAACTCGAAGGTCTCCATTCCATCTCCCTCTTGATCATCAATTGAACCACAAAGACACAAAGGCAACTTGGTGTCTTGGTGCCTTCGTGCAGTTGGAACAGCAATTGCACTGCTGTTC
>JBOGUH010000486.1:0-2736 GCA_050695975.1 Anaerolineae bacterium | reverse complement strand
ACCACGCTGATCCCGCCAAAGATGCCCAACGCGATCAGCCACTTGCGCGAATCCCACCACAAGCCTAGCCCGAGCGCCAGGGCGGCGAAACACGCGAACAGGAACAGCAGGCGCACGAGATTGACGGTGTTCGCCGCGTCCAGCGGGAAATTGCCGCTGGCGAAGAGGGCCGCATCGAAATAGAGCGCATTTCGCTCGCCGCTCAACACGCCCCAGATCGTGTTGCCGGAATCAGGAACTGCCTGCACGACGCCGTTGACTTCCTGATACACCGTTCCAAACTGGTAATTGAGCAGCAGCAGCGCGCTGGCCGAGAGCATGAACAGCGATAGCCCGCCCAGGACGATCGCCAGGTTGAACCCGGCCGATCGGCGCGCCGAATCAGGCACCCACGATCGCAGCGTGAAGAACACACCTGCTCCGATGAGCAATCCAATCAAGGCAATGAACGCCAGGCCAGGGAGCAGTTGAATGAAGGGGATTGGACTGCCATCCGGCGGCAGCGCCGGCCGGACGGACTCTAGAAAGCGCGCGCCCAGCAGCAGGCCTGCGAGCATCAGCGCAATCGCCGCGCCAATCCCCAGCAGCGCCCCGCCGGCGCCGGCGCGACCCCAGCCCGCGTCGCGCGCGACCTCGGTTATGGCGACGGCGACAGCGAACACGCCGAAGATCGCAATGTAGATGAACGCCGCCTCCATCGTCGTGTACAGCAATGCCACCAGTGTGGCCATCAGGTACAACCATTTCGACGTGCGTTCGCGCAAATAAGACAACACGGCCCACAGCAGGAGCGCGGCGAACAGCAGCATGAACGGCTCGTCGCGAATATAACGGGCGTGATACAAGATCGACGGCGAGATCAGAATCAGGAACGAGGTGATCAATGCGCCGCGGCGGCCCAGCCAGCGCCGCAGCAGGATCGGCGACATGACCAGCGCCACACCGAAGATCGCCGCCGGAATGCGCACGGTGAAGTCATCCACTCCGAACAGCGTGAAGAACAAGGCATTGAGATGGAAGCGCAATGGCCCATGCATCAGCGGTGAGTGCTGAAAGCCTTCACCCCGATACAGTTCAAACGAATAATAGGCGTGCAGGCTTTCGTCGTGGCTGATCGCGCGCACGCCCAGATCCCAGAAGCGCGACAGCACCGCCAGCACAAAGATCGCGGCATACAGCGCCTTCTCCCAGTCCAGGCGCAATACACTTGACATCGGCTTGTCTAGCCAGTGAGTTTGAGTTTCGATTATCGTTTCACTCATAAATGGCCTCATGTTCACCGCAACGGATTGGCAACGGATAAGCGGATACCGACGGAGCCCATATTCGACTCCATCGGAAATAGCCCCCCAGGTGCGTGGCACGTTTGAAATAAGCGGCATTTCGCGGAACGGACGTGCCACGCACCTTAATCCCGATAAAGTCTATTATCCGTTTATCCGTTGTTCATCCGCTGCCTATCTCTTCTCCCACAGCGTCACCGTCCGGGTCGCCTGCGGCAAATCGACCCCGCTCGTTCGGAACAAAACCCATTCCAACCACGTATCGACGTTCAGCCCAAGCGAGTTCCACGCAGCACGGGTGTTGAAGCGCGTACCGATGTAGCGGTCTTCGCCCGGCTGCGGCTGCGCGCCGAAGGGCGTTACCACACCCGCCGCGACCTGGCCCTCTGGCAGCCGCGCGTCGCGCAGGTACCAGGCCACAACCGGATCGTCCACCTCGACGCGAATCGGCAGCGTGGCCGTGTGTCCCTGCCCGCGAACGGCGATCTGTTCCGCCGTCGTCACCAGATCGCGGACGTCGATCGGCGTCACGCTCGGCCCCCACACGATCTCACGCGGATCGCCGACACGCTCCTGCGTCGCCCCCCAGCCTATCCCGATCGATCCGAAGATCAGGACAATCAACGCAAGCGTCGCCACGGCGCGAAGCACCGTTCGAATTTCATACATCAACGTCAACAGCGCGCCGATCACGCCGACCAGAAGCACAAATAGGCTGAGCAACATGATCTCCGGCGGGAACACGATGCCGCCGATCGAGGTCGGCAGAAACCGTCCGCGCACAAACGCGCTCACTTGAAACGTCAGGAACGTCACCACCGCGATTCCAACGGCGAGGATGACGCCATCGGCAACGAGAGACGCTTTGGACATTACGGCCTCGACCCACGGCTGGATCACATATCCGGCCAGCAGCGCCAACAGCGTGACGGGCAGCAGCAGATCGATCGGCTGGCGGCCGGGTTGCAATATAATGATCGCCGTGGAGGTGATCGCTGCGAACCCCAACCCCGCGCCGAAACGATCGGCTCCTGCCAGCGCCCGAGCGAGACCGATCACACCCACGACTACGGGCAGCGTCTCATACACGAGCAGAATCTGAACCATGTCGAAAGCGGAGGAGCCGTTCGCTGCTCCGAACGCATTCAGCCACGCCGTCAGCAAATCGCCAGCGGCCCCGAGGCCGGCCAGGCGCGCCAGCCCGCCTGTCGCCGCGATAACGAACGCGATAACGAGACTGGCGGCGATCCCTGCGCGATGGGGCGCCTCGACCATCGCGCGCCACAGCGATGTAGGTGCAGGAGGCATCTGTGTAGGAGGCGTCTCTCGAAGATCCCCGTAGCGCAGCGGAGGGGACAGATGCCGACCTGCCACATCGGCACGTGATTCTCTGCCCAGCGCGAACCGCAGCACGATCCCACTCGCGGCGAGCGCGACCAACGCGGTATACATC
>JBOGUH010000485.1:0-4159 GCA_050695975.1 Anaerolineae bacterium | reverse complement strand
GGGCAAGCGGGGCATTTCACCAATGTGAACCGACAAAGGAGTTTAGTAGTGGGCTAATAATGCACTTGGACGAGCGTCCCATACGACGCCCACTCGTACATCCACAGCGCATCGTCGTTGGTCATGTTGACACAGCCATGGCTCATCGGCCGGCCGAAGTTGTTGTGCCAGTAGGTACCGTGCAGCGCGTAGCCTCGATAGAAGTACTGCACCCACTGCACGCCGGGCAGGTAGTAGCCGGGGCCGCTCATCGTCTGCGAGTCGTAGCGCAGGTAGACGCGGAACTGGCCGGTGACGGTGGGCGTGTTGGCCAGGCCGGTCGAAACGATGAAGTGACGGACCGGCGTGTCCCCTTCGTAGGCAGTGACGGTCTGCGTGCTGAGGTTGATGTCGATCCAGCGCGAGGACGGATCACTACCGGCCGGCGGGATGGCGGCCGTCGGCGACGGCACATAAGGCGTGGCTGTTGGCAACGGGATTGGCGTGTCGGTCGGTGGTGGCAGTGGCGTGTCAGTCGGAACGGGTGTATCGGTCGCTGTCGGCGACGGTGTGTCGGTTGGAATCGGCGTCGCCGTGGGGACGGGCGTATCGGTCGAGGTGGATGTGGCTGTCGGACTCGGTACGTCGGTCGGCGATGCCGTCGCCGTCGATGTCATCTGAGCAACAGGCGCCGGCGGCGCGCCGGCTGCGTTCGCCCGGCCGCGGTCCATCGAATCGAACAGCCAAAGGCCGCCCGCTAAAACGACGCACGCGGCGATCATCACAACCAGCGCCCACTGCCACGTGGGGAGAACCCGGCGCGGCTCGCGAAGCGTGCCGGGCTCAGTTAGCGTCGGGTCGAGCCGAGGAGCAGGCCGAAACGGCGCGGCAAGTCGGGACACGAGCGACCGCGAAGGCCGCGTGTCTTCGCTGAGTGCGACGCGCCGCATGGGCTGCGTGGGCTGCGTGTCGGATGAAAGTGGTTTGATGCGCTTGCGCGCCCAGCGGACGCCGGCGTGCGCGCGCGGATCGCGCGGGTTGAGTTCGAGCGCGCGCGACAGATAACGCAGGCTCGTCTCGCCATCCGGCGCAAGCGCGGCCAGCCACAACAGCGCCTCGCTGCACTCCGGGTCGAGGCTGAGCGCCTGCTCGAATTCGCGCCGCGCGAAGACGGTCCGGCCGGAACGGGCATCGGCCATCCCGCGGCGGATCAGGTCGGCGACGACAGGGTGAAGGCTGCTGAATGGATCGATCATGAGATAAACACTGCCTCACCCCCTTGCCCCTCTCCTGACGGCCGCTCCGCGACTACCGTCGTCAGGAGAGGGGGAACGAGCCTCATCATGTTGGGCGCACTCCCCCTCTCCTGAAACGAGCCGTTCCGTTTCGGGAGAGGGGGCCGGGGGTGAGGAATTTATCGCGATTCAACAAAGCAGACAATCCCATCGGCGATGCCTCTCGCCACGCGATCCGGTTCCCCGGCCAGGATGCCGCGATCGAGATACAGGAACCCAACCTCGATGATCGCGGCAGGTGTGTCGGGCGTGACTTCGCTGAAGGAATGATAGCTGGTCATATCGGACGTGATGCTGTTCTCGTGAAAGCCGAGGCCGGTGGCCGCCGCATACGCGTCGATCAGGCAACCCACCAGGCGGTCTTCGGCTTCGGGTTCGTACGAGGCGACCGAGCGCGCGACTTTGAAGCCGGTAGCGATGTCATTGATGTAGTCGCACGAGTCGGCGTGGATCGACACCAGCACATCGGCGGCGTAACCGGTCAGGCGCGGATCGAACTCTTGCAGCACGTCGACGCGATAACGCCGGGCTTCGAGCATGGCCTTGACGCGGCGGGCGATGTCGAGATTGACGGCCTGCTCGGTCAGACCGTCGAGGCACACCGCTCCTGAATCGTAACCCCAGTGCCCGGCGACGATGCCCGCATGCGGCTGGCGCGGCCGGCCGGCCGGCTGGTCGGTGAGCCCGGCTTCTGAAGTGCGCGCAGGCGAGTCGGCCTGCGGCGCGGACGGGTTGGCGAAGGCGTATCCAACCACGCCGACGAGCGCCATGGCGGCAAGGATCGCCGTCCAGCGTGAGGCGTTGGCCAGACGCAACAGAACACCACGACGAACAACGGAGGCGCTAACCGGGCCGGGCATGGCTGGAATAATACTTCGGAAAGGGAGGTAAGTCAAAAGAAAATTGCCTCTTGACCGCGTTTCCGAACCATGCTAAACTCTCGCCATCTTATGGAAGGAGGCGCACACCATGTCAGCACAACTTGCCGCTGTTTTGCTCAATCACGTGGGAGTGCGCCTGGTGATCGCGTAACTCGATCCTCCTCGTAGGCTTTTTGCGGCCACGGGTGCGCTCCAGCCCGTGGCCGTTTTGTTTTCGCCGGCCATGGGTGTGCGCTGCCCCGTGGCTGGTTTCTTGTTTAGCCACGGCGCGCGCTTGCGCCGTGGCCGTTTTGTTTTCACGAGGAAAAGAAGAGATGACTGGACTTTGTCGCCAGGCATACATGGTAGTTGGAGTGCGGGCTTCAGTCCGCAGCGCTCCAAGACAGAGCAGCCTAAAGGCTGCATTCCAGCAGTTTCCCAAACGCAGGCGGCCCATCGCCTGGATTCGCAACATTCCGTATCGCACACAACAGGGAGCGATCACCCATGCTGGACTATGAAGGTTACGAAGTCAAGTTTGAAACGCGCGCCGAGCGACGCCGGAAGGCGCGACCCCAAAGCAGGCCCAAACGCAAAGAGGTCGACGTCCGCGCCGAGCTCGTCGAGCGTTTCGACAGCTCGGAGTTCGGATTTCAGCCGAGCTATAAATCGTCGCATCACGATCACGGCGAAATGCAATGGATCATCAGCGCGCTGAGCGGTTTCTACGCCGACAAACTGATCGACGACGTGCTGCGCGTCGTTAAAGGCGGCAAGGAAGCATCGGTGTACGTGTGTGCGGCGCACCCGTCGACCGGCGTCGACTTCATCGCCGCGAAGATCTACCGCCCGCGCATGTTCCGCAGCCTGAAGAACGATGCGATGTATCGCGAAGGCCGCAGCATCATCGGCGAAGAGGGCAAGACGATCAAGGCGCGCGACAAACGCGTGCAGCGGGCCGTCCAGCAGATGACGCGCTTCGGGCAGGAGCTGCGGACCGGGTCGTGGATCGGGCACGAGTATGAGACGCTGCGGCTGTTGTACGAGGCCGACGTCGACATTCCCAAGCCGTACGCTCAGGGGGGCAACGCGATCATGATGGAATACCTGGGCGACGATCAATCAGCGGCGCCGACGCTCAATCACCTGGCGCTGGAACCCGATGAAGCGCAGCCGCTGTTCGATCGCGTGATGCGCAATATCGAGATCATGCTGGCCCGGCATCGGATACACGCCGATCTGTCGGCCTACAACATCCTGTACTGGGATGGCGAGATCAAGATCATCGACTTCCCACAGGCGGTCGATCCGCGTGTCAATCCGCACTCGTACGCGCTTCTCGCCCGCGATGTCGAGCGAGTCTGCCAGTACTTCGCGCGCTATGGTGTGAAGGCCGATCCCGTCAGGCTGGCAAAAGACATGTGGCGGCGCTACATGCGCGGCGCGGAGATGGACACATGAACATCCCCCTCAAACAATACGGGCAACTGCTCGCCCGCTATCTCAAGCCGCAACGGCCGCAGGTGGCCCTGCTGGCTGCGCTGCTGTTCGGCAGCATCGGCTTGCAGCTCGTCAACCCGCAGGTCATTCGTTATTTTATCGACACGGCCCATTCGGGCGGCGCCCAGCCAACACTCCTGCTGGCAGCCGGGCTATTCATCGCCTTCTCGGTGGCGCAGCGCGGCGTCGCGCTGGGGGCGGACACGCTCGCCCAGACGGTGGGCTGGCGAGCCACCAACGCGCTGCGCAAAGATTTGATGCGGCACTGCCTGCGGCTGGATATGTCGTTTCACAAGACGCACACACCCGGCGAGCTTATCGAGCGGATCGATGGCGCCCGTGTTCACCGTGCCGGCGTTGCCGATCACGATGCCGGGTTTGAGGCCCGCATCGCCGTCGGCGTGTATCTGCGCGTGCAGCGCGTCGACGTCGATCTCGAATGCTGCATCGACGGGAATCATGCAATAGCGGGCGGAGCCGATGCCGAGCAGCTCGACGGCCTTCTGCACCGACGAATGCGTTTCA
>JBOGUH010000484.1:0-4708 GCA_050695975.1 Anaerolineae bacterium | reverse complement strand
GGTGACGCCTCGCTCTGGATCGAGATCGCGCCCGGCATCGAGATCAACCGCATCACCGACGTCGCCGTCAAGTCCACCCGCGTCAAGCCGGGCATGCAGATCATCGAGCGACTGTACGGCCTGCTCGAAATTCACTCCGAGTCGCAGGCCGAGGTGCGCGCGGCTGGAGCCGCAATCCTGCGCGAACTCGATCTCAAGGAAGAGGATCGCTGGAAGCCGCGCATCCTGTCCAGCCAGGTGATCCGCAACGTCGATCCGCACCATACCCAGTTGATCAACCGAATGCGGCACGGGCACATGCTGCTGGCCGGGCACACGCTGTACGTGCTCGAAGTGGAGCCGGCGGCGTACGCAGCCATCGCCGCCAACGAGGCCGAGAAACGCGCCCAGATCAATATTCTGGAAGTGCGCGCCTATGGCTCGTTCGGCCGGGTGTACCTGGGCGGCGAAGAGCGCGACATCATGGCCGGCTACCAGGCCGCCGTCGATGCGATCGAAGGCATCAGCGGCAAAGAGGCAGCGGGACGCAAGGAGTAGACAGCTAGAGTTTGGAGTTAGAGTTTGTAGGAGGCATCTCCAGACGCCGGCATCCGGCACGGGGGTCGCCAACCCGATCTGAAATCCTAAGGAGGAACGTGCATGGCTGAAGCATTAGGCATGATCGAGTGCAAGAGCTTCGCGGCGATGGTCGAGGCGGCCGACGCGATGGTGAAAGCGGCCAAAGTCGAGCTGGTGTCGTATGAGAAGACCGGCGGCGGCTACGTAACGGCCATCGTGCGCGGCGACGTGGCGGCGGTGAAGGCGGCCGTCGAAGCCGGCGTGCGCAACGCCGAAAAGGTCGGCGAAGTCGTGTCGGTGCACGTCATCCCGCGCCCGCACGTCAACGTCGATGGGGTGCTGCCGCTGGGGCGCGAGGCCGAAGCCAAAAAGGAAATGAAAGGCGGCTGATGCAACTCGCTCGCGTGATCGGCACACTCGTCGCCACTCGCAAAGACGAGAAGATGGAAGGCCTGAAGTTTTTGGTCGTCCGCCCGGTCGACACGGACGGCCAGGCGTCGTCGAACGCGCTGGTCGCGGTCGATGCAGTCGGCGCCGGCGTGGACGAAGTCGTGATGATCGCCACCGGCTCGTCGGCGCGGCAGACCCTGATCACCGATCGCCGCCCGTGCGATGCGGTGATCATGGCCATCGTCGACACCTGGGAGATTGGCGGCGAGGTGAAGTATCGAAAGGAATAGCATCCGTATGGCGCGCCGGGTGGTCTCCGGTTCCAATCCAGAGTCAATCGAGGAGGCGCTTCAGCAGCGTGAGGCGGAACTGCGCGCGCTGCACTCGCTACGCTCGCTGCACGAATCGGCCTTAGCCATCACGGCCCCGCTCGATTCGGATCAGGTGCTGGGCGAGATCGTCCATCGCAGCGCGCAGCTGATCGACGACGCGTCCATCTTGATTTACTTGACGAATGCCAGCATCATCTCACTGGAACTAGTCGCCGGCAGTCACACCGACCCGCGCAGCCGGAAGTCGCCTGCCGATCGGGCGGCAGGCCAGCGCGCCGAAGATCCGGCCCGCGTCGTGCCGGATTATGGCGAAGGCCCCGCCGGCCGGGCAGCCGCCTCCGGCCACTCGATCCTGGTGGCCGAGGCCGCCGCCGAGGACGAGCGGCTGGCTCGGTTTGGCGCCGGACGCGTCGTGCGCAGCCTGGTCGCCGTGCCGCTAATTTACAGCGGCGAAGTGCTAGGTGTGCTGGAAGCCGGTTCACCGCGCGAGGGAGGGATCACCCAGGCCATCGTGAGCGGGTTGGAGATGATCGCGTCGCACGCCGCCATCGGCATCTCCCACGCGAGGCTGTTCGAGCGCAGCCGCGAGATGCTCAACCTGATGCAGGGCATTAACGATCGCACCGCGGCCGTGAGCAGCGTGGCCCAGGCAATCCTGGACGCGGGCCACGAACTGCACCGCATGCTGGCTGACGCCCTGCAGCGTATTCTGTCGCTGCTGGGCTTGAAGGCCGGCTCGATCTTGCTGGCCAACCCAACCGGCCACGAACTGCACGTCGTCGTCCACTACCGCTTTCCGCAGGACGAAATCGTGCTGGCCCCCGTGCAGACGATCCGCTCGGACAGTCGGGGCCTGGCGGCCCGGGTGGCGCTGGAACGCCAGCCTATCGCCGTGCGCGATGTTGAGCACGACGCCCTGACCCAACCCGCGCTCGACGTGCTGCGCCGGTTCAATATCGGCGCGATCGCCGGGCTGCCGATGATGGCCGAAGAGGTCGTGGTCGGCGTGCTGCTCGTCGCGTCCGAGGACAGCGCGGCCCTGGAGGCCGGTTCGCTCGACACGCTGCGTGTGATCGCCGGCGTGCTGGCCCAGGGGGTGGCCAATACACGCCTGTTCAGCCGAATTCGGGCCGATCAGGAGAAGTTCAAGGCCGTCATCAGCAGCAGCGGCGATGTCGTGCTCAGCCTGGATCAGCAGGGCCGCCTCACACTGGCCAATGACGCCGCCCGGCGCGCGTTCGGTTTTATGGCCCACGAGGCGATCGGGCAGCCGTTGTCGCGGGTTACGACCAACGTCGCTCTGAACAGCGCCGTCGAACAGGCCATCCGAAAAGGGATAGGGATACGCGAACGCATCGGGTTTGAGGTGCCGCTGGCCGACGAATCGGTGCTGTTCTGCAACCTCTCGCCGATCGCCGATGAAGACGGCCAGGTGGTGGGCTGGGTCGCCGTGATGCAGGATATCACCCGCTTCAAAGAGACGGAGCGGATGAAGAGCGATATGATCCTGACCGCGTCACACGACCTGCGCAACCCGGTGCACCTGACGCTCGGCGCACTGGATCTGCTGGGCCAGCGCGCGACCAGCTGGACGCCGGAGCAACAGGAAATGCTCGATATCGCCGTCATGGGTGTTCGCCGCATCGAAGCGCTGATTTCCGATTTGCTCGACCTGGAACGCGTCGAGCGGCGCGTCGGCTTGGTGCTGGGCGAGTGCAATTTGACCGAGATCGCCCGCACCGTATTCACCGAGAACCGGATGCAGGCTCAATCCAAACACCAGCTGCTTGAAGCACACCTGGCCGAAGGATTGCCTCCGGTGTGGGGCGACGCGCAGCGGCTGTACCAGGTGGTCAGCAACCTGGTCGGCAACGCCATCAAGTACACGCCCGCCAACGGCCGCATCACGATCAACCTGCATCGCGAGGACGACCAGATCCTGCTCGAGGTGAACGACACCGGGAACGGCATCCCGCAGGAAGCGCAGGTGCACATCTTCGAACGGTTCTATCGCGTGGCGGGATCGTCATTGATCGATGCGACCGGCGCCGGGTTGGGACTGGCCCTGGTTAAAACGATCGTCGATCAGCATGGCGGGCAGGTGTGGGTGACCAGCCAGGTCGGTCACGGATCCACTTTCAGCGTCAGCCTGCCGGTGTGGAGCCCGCCCGCTCGCGATGGCGAGCCGGCCAGCCGTTGACGACAAAGATTCGCCCGAAGATTCATCTTCGGGCTACCGTATTGCGCCCGATCAATCGGGCTGAAAACCCCGTTTACGGGGTGCTGTAACGGTAGCCCGGCGATTCATCGCCGGGCGGATGGCGTAGTCTTCTCCTTGAACCCGGAAGAGCCCGAAAAAGGATATGCTGTGAACACTGCGACGAAGCAACGGCTCATGTTGAAGATCCTGGCTGCCGAAGACACCCTCGACGAAGCGCGCGTGCTGACCGACTTCCTGGATGCGCAGGGCTACAGCGTCATCAACGCCTTCGACGGCGAAGAGACGGTGATCAAAGCCCGCGTCGAGCGGCCTGACCTGCTGCTGCTCGACGTGCGCATGCCGATACTCGACGGCTTTGAAGTGTGCCAGCGGCTCAAGTCCGACCCGCTCACGGCCGACATCCCGATCTTCATGCTGACCGGCGTCCGCGATGTCGACGATCGGGTGCGCGGGCTGAGTCTGGGCGCGGAAGATTATCTGACCAAGCCGTATGACTTCGAGGAACTCGCCGCGCGGATCGACGCGCGGATGCGCAACAAGCGCTCGACCGACGCGCTGCGCTCGATGCAGCAGCGCATCCTCGACACCTTCCAGCGCTACGTCGCGCCGCAGGTGGTGGAGAAGCTGCTGGACGATCCGCAGGCGGCGCGGCTGGGCGGCATGCGCCAGATGGTGACTGTGCTGTTTGCCGATTTTCGCGGCTACACTGCGCTGGCCGAGACACTCTCACCCGAGCGGCTGATTGGCATACTCAACAGCCACCTGGGCGTGGCGGCGCGGGCGATTCTTCAGCACCAGGGCCTGCTCGACAAATTCGCGGGCAGCGCCGTGTTCGCCATCTTCAACGCGCCGCTGGCGCAAGCTGATCATTCTTTGCGCGCCGTGCGCGCCGCCGCTGCGCTCCAGGAGTCGCTGCGCGAGTTCCACCGCAACGTGTCCCGATCGCTGCGACTGCCCTGCTCGGTCGGGATCAGCACGGGTGACGCAGTAGTCGGCAATATCGGCGCGGTCGAGATTGCCAACTACACCGCCGTCGGCGATGTCGTGAACCTGGCTCAACGCATCGAGGAAGAAGCCGAGGACGGCCAGATCGTCTTCACCGATGCGACCTATCGGCGCGTGTCCGATTTCGTCGAGTGCGAATCGCTCGGCCCGCGAACCGTGCGCGGCCGATCCGGTGTCGTCGACATGTTCCGTTACACCGGAT
>JBOGUH010000483.1:0-1548 GCA_050695975.1 Anaerolineae bacterium | reverse complement strand
GCTTTGCACTGACCCGGCGGCCTTGGGCCGGGGGTCACGGACCCCCGGCGAGCACGATCGTTGCGCTCCTCGCCGCCGCGTTTGCGGCAACTTCGTTCTGGCACGTGCTGATGAGCGGGCTGGGATTCCGATCGATCGCCGAGCCATGTGTTCAGGCGCTTGCGCTGGCGGCGCTGTGGCGCGGACTGCGGTTAAGTGATCGGGGCTGGTTGATCCTCGGCGGCGGGCTGATCGGCCTGAACCTGTATACCTACCTGGCTGCGCGCTTGCTTCCTGTCGCCATCACACTGTTGTTCATCTACCTGATCGCGGTTGACACAGGCCATCGACGCGAGCGGTTGATTCAATTTGGATGGGTCGTCGTGGCGGCGATCGTCATCTTCGCGCCGTTGATCATTTACTTCTTGCAGAATCCCGATACATTCCTCACCCGTATCAGCCAGGTCGCGCCGCGCGAGGGACAATCGACCGAACTCTTGGCGAACATCGCTCGCGCGTTGGGCATGTTTTTCGTCGACGGCGATCCCTACGTGCGCTTCAATCTGCCCGGCCGGCCGCTGTTCCCCTCGATCCTCGGCGTCCTATTCGTCATCGGCGTGGCCGCTGTGGTCGTTGGTGCGTTCCGCAGCAGGCGATTTCTGAGGCGCGCGGCGTACTTCTTCGCGTTGACCTCGACGCTGATCATGCTGCTGCCGACGGCGCTGGCGGTCAACGAGATCACACCGAGCAACTTGCGCGCGATGGGAATGATGCCGATGGTGTTCATGTTTCCGGCGTTGGGGGCTTGGATGATTATTAAAAGGATGAACGCTTCGCGTGAAGGCGGAAGGATGAAGGTCAGAAGATGGTCGTTCGTTCTTCGTTCTTCGTCTTTCGTCTTTCCGGTTACAGCGCTGATCGTCATGTTGAGCGCACTTGAAGCCGGGCTGGCCTACGCTCAGTACGCTCGTTTGCCGCAGTTGTATTACGAAAGCGACGGCGATCTGGTCGAGATCGCCAATCTCCTCAATCGCCTCGACGCGAGGCGCACGCCGATCTACGTTCACACGTTGCACTATCGCCATCCCACGCTCGCGGCGCTGGCGCGCGACTTCCATGCCATCCGGTCGATCACCGGCCCGAACGTCGTCGTCTTTCCGCCGGGAGAGTCGCTGCACGTTTTCGCTCACCTGGCGCTGCCCGATTGGGCCTGGCTCGATCGTTTAATGCCTGACCCGGCGCGCGTCGATGCGTCGCTCGGGCCGGATGGGCGGACGAGTTATGAAGCGATCCAGGTCGATCCACCGCCATCGATCGCGCCGCAGATTCCGCTGAAGATGAACTTCGGTAACACGATCGAATTGATTGGCGCCGATCTTGAATCGACGCCGGAGTCGGGCGGCGCTGCCGACGTGACGCTGTCCTGGCGCGTGCTCGACGTCCCCGATCGCGGCGACTACGCGACCTTCGTCGAACTGCGCGATGCGTGGGGGTTCCAGTGGGGCCAGGCGGACTCGTTCGACTATCCGTCGGAACAGTGGACGCCCGGTGAAGTGATCGTCCAGCGCC
>JBOGUH010000482.1:0-4864 GCA_050695975.1 Anaerolineae bacterium | reverse complement strand
ACTCCGCGTCTCGGCGGTGAAAAATCGCCAGCCGAACAGGACAAAACTAAATGGTCAAAGCACTAGGTCGAACGAGCGGAGCAGAATTGCCTTGACTACGCTCATCTGGTGAACAAACACTAAAGTGCGTTCCTGTGACTACGGCCCCTTGAGGTACTTATCGAAGAACTCGATCGTCCGCTGCATCGCCTGACCAAAACTGCTCGCGATGTTGTGGTCGTCGCCTTCGTAAGTGTACAGCTCGACCGTTTTGCCGACGGCCAGGATGTGTTGGTACAATGTTTCCGAGAACTGGAGCGGCACGCTGGTATCCGCCGTGCCGTGATGGAGTTGAACAGGGCCAGACAGATCGCTGAGATAGGCGTTCGCTGAAATCGAGTTCCAGAATTCCGGATTCTCCTCCGGCGAGCCATAGGTGGCGACGAATTGGGCGCGCCAGCGCCTGCCCGAAGGAGGCGTCGCGGTCGTGGTGGGCCCGGGCGTCGGCGTCGGCCGCCAGCGATTGAGCAGGTCGGGGTAAGACCCGACGACGCCGGCCCAGATCACGCCGGCCTTGACGTCGTCAGTGATGACCATGGAGCGCAGTGTCAGGTATCCGCCCAGCGAATGACCCCACATGCCGATGTGGTTGGGATCAGCATCTGGAAAACCCTTCATCGCGGCGACGGCGTTGAGCACGTCGATGGCGTAATCCGGCGAGCCGTAAGTGCCTCTGGCCTCGCCTTCGGAGTCTCCGTGACCGCGATAGTCCGATCGAAAGACGATGTAGCCGCTGCGCGCGAGCCAGTCCACGTAAGCCACGTACCGCTCCGTCGTACGATATTGGTTCGGAGGGATGAAGCCGTGGTTGAAAATGATCACCGGCCAGCCGGTCGGCGGCTTCTCGCCGTTGGGCACCGTCAGCAGCGCGTAGATCGCCAGCCCCTCGGACTGATACGAGGCGATGTAACGACTGTAGTTGATTCCCGGTGTCAGCGTTTCTTCGATGATAATGTCGCTGCCAGGATACTCGCGCTGCCGCATCGATGCGATCGTGAGCGGATGCGGCGTCGCGGTCGGCGTTGGTGTAGGTGTGTCAGTCGGCGCGCGTGTATGAGTAGGGGAAGGCACAGGCGTCGCGAACGCCGTGGGCGTCGTGGAGGCCACACGCTCGGCCGGTGACGGCTGTGGATCGCTTCCACAGGCAACCGTCAGGAATGCCAATGCCGATACGAAAATCCACGGCGTTGTCCTGAATGCGCTCATCATCCTTCCACGGGCATGGCGACGAAATCGAAGAACAACTTCACCTGATCTTCAGTGGCTAGAATCGGGATCTGAATAGGCCCTACGCCGAACTCCGACATCAGGATTTCCGTCGAGGCCGCGCCGACCAGTCGGCTGTCTTCCAGCGTGAGGGTCACGATCCACATCACGGGTCGAGTCGTTTCCTTCACAGTCATATCACCGTGGATGGTGAACGACACTTCGTCCCCGACGGCGACCTGTGCGGATAGCCCTTCGATCGCGCGTGTGACGAACGTGGCGTTGGGGTAGCGCGACGACTCCAGCCAATTGCGGCGGATGAAGTTGTCGCGGCGAGATTCGTCCGACGTGAACTGGCTGACGTCGATGACAATCTGACCCAACTGGCTGTTCGACGGCTGGGCGAAGTCGATCAGCACATCGCCAGCAATGCCCTTCGTCCGGCCGATCGCTGTCGCGAAGCGGTTGTTCTGGTTGAACAGCGTCTCGCCGACCTCGTAGCGCACTTCGGACTGCGACGCATCGATACGGAACAGTTGGGTCGCGGCGGTTTCACTCGCGCCGGCGCTAGATGCAGCTGGCGTGGCGGCGGGCGCCTGGGTGGACGCAGTGGCCGGCGTGGCCAGCGTCGGCGCAGCAGGAACGGTGGTGTTCACGACCACAGGCGCGAAGATCGTCTGGTCGAGGACGAACAATCCAAATCCACCGATTACGGCCAAGATCACTGCGCCAATCAAAACTCGCTTGAGCGTCATATTATCTCCTCAGGATGCTCGTCTGGCTTCACGATTTTCCTCCCCGGCGGCGTGAGCGACACGCTCACCTGCGGCGCTCCCGCGCATCGCCCGTTAGCGCCCTCGGCGGTGAGAAATGCGACGCCGTGAAATTATAAGTGCTCATCGTAGACTTTTTGCTTAAATTCTCCCTAAGCAGAACCTGAGAACATGATAAGGAGCCGCCGTACATAATTCAGGAACGCACTCTGCGAAGCGCCCTTTAGGGTTAGTGTCGGGCGGTCCAGGCAGTCCGCTGAGTCTCTCAGCATATTCTCAGCAATCGCTTAGATAATGCTTAAATGCCAGCTCTATAATGATGAGACGCAATACCGACACGCACGCAAAGAACTCCTGTTTCAGGAACCAGAGGAGGTGCTGAAATGACCGATTTCAAGCGTTACCTGCTGGACGAGTTTATCGAGGATTACGAGGAAGGCCACCTGTCACGGCGCGAGGCGCTGAAGTTGATCGCCGGCATCACCGGCAGCCTGGTGGTGGCAAACACGATTCTCGCTGCGTGCACGCCAGCGGCGGAGACGACGCCTACCTCGGCGCCCACGGCGACCGGCGCGCCGGCCGACACACCGGTTGCGTCGCCGACTGCACAACCGACATCGCCTCCTACCGATCCGACTGCCACCGCGCCTGTCCGGGCAACGCCCGGTTCGAGCGGCGAGATTGAGGCGAGCGCGGTTGAGTTTCCGGGCGAGGGCGCGACGCTCATCGGCTACCTGGCTCGACCTGCCGGCGAGGGACCGTTCCCCGCCGTCCTCGTCTGCCACGAGAATCGCGGCCTGACTGACCATATCCGCGATGTGACCCGCCGCGTGGCGATGGCGGGATACGTCGGGCTGGCAGTCGATCTGCTCTCGCGGCAGGGCGGCACCGACGCCGTTGGCGATTCGTCGCAGGTGCCCGGCATCCTGGGCAACACGCCGCCCGAGCAATTCGTCCAGGACTTCGTCAGCGGCTGGCGCTGGCTCCAGGGCCAGCCCACCGTGCAACCAGAGCGTGTCGGGATGGTCGGCTTTTGCTTCGGCGGCGGTGTAACGTGGCGCGTCGCGCTCGGGCTGCCGGAGCTGCGAGCCGCGGTTCCTTTCTACGGCCCTCATCCACCGGCCGACGAGGTAACCAACATCCAGGCGGCGGTGCTGGCGATCTACGCCGAGCGCGACGAGCGCATCAACCAGGGCATCCCGGCGATCGAGGCCGCCATGCAGCAAAACGACAAGACCTACGAAAAGGTGATCTATCCCAACACCGATCACGCCTTCCACAACGACACCGGCTCGCGCTATAATCCTGAAGCCGCGCAGGACGCCTGGGCCAGGACGCTGGCCTGGTTCGAGAAATACCTGAAGACAGTGTGACACGTTCGGATCGCTGTGGCAACTATCCTGATCGTCGACGACGACCGCAAGATCATCGACATGCTGCGCCGCACGCTGGCCTACGAGGGCTATCGCGTCCTGACGGCGGCCGATGGCATCGAAGCGTTGTCCAAAGCGCAGGCCGACCGGCCTGACCTGGTCGTCCTCGACTGGCTGATGCCCGGCCTGGGCGGGATCGAAGTGGCAAGACGCCTGCGCGCCGCCGGCGATGCGCCCATCTTGATGTTGACCGCGCGAGACGCCATCGAGAACCGCGTAGAGGGGCTGGACAGCGGCGCAGACGACTATCTCGTCAAGCCGTTTGCGCCCGAAGAGCTGCTCGCGCGCATCCGCGCGCTGCTGCGCCGATCGGATTCGGCAGACAAAGAAAAGTCCCAGTCTTACTCCGATCTGCATCTCGATCCCATCACCCGCGAAACGCGCCGCGGCGACCGATCGTTCAACCTCACGGCCAAGGAATTCGATCTGCTTCACTATCTGATGCGCCACCCGCGCCAGGTGCTGTCGCGCGACCTGATCTTGCAAGACGTATGGGGCTATGACTTTGAAGGCAGCAGCAACGTGCTCGAGGTGTACATCGGCTATCTGCGCACGAAGACGGAAGCGGGCGGTGAAGCTCGATTGATCCAGACCGTGCGCAGCGTCGGCTACGTCCTGCGTGAGGATATCTGAAGCGCATGTCGATTCGACTTCGCCTCACTCTGCTCTACAGCGCGATCCTGGCCCTGACGTTGATCGGGTTGAGCGTCGTGCTGTACCTCACCGTCTCGCGGGTCACATTCGGCGCGCTCGAGGACAATCTGGTCGACGAAACGCAGCGCCTCGTCGGCTCGAAGCGATTCCGGCTCGACCAGATTGACTACCATACCAAGCGATTCGCCGCGCCCGAGACGTACATCCAGACGATCAACCTCGACGGGAACGTCATCGATCGCACCACCAACCTCGGCGACTTCGTGCTGCCCATCAGCGGCGACGGGCTGCGCGCCTGCCAGGGCGGCCAGCCGTCGACTGAAGTCGTGTCCACGCAGGATGGCAGCCGCCTGCTCGTGTACAGCAAGCCTGTCCGGGATCAGGGCGGGGTCGCCGGTGTCGTGCAGATGGCGCGCTCGCTCGCAGATTACGATCAGTCGCTCGCCACACTCCGCAGCATTCTGATCACCGGCACCATCGTGGTGACGATCACGGCCTTCGGGGTGGGCTGGGTGCTGGCCGGCGCGGCGCTGCGCCCGATCCACCACATTATCGAGACGGCCCACACCATCGGCGCCGAGCGCAACTTCGACCGGCGCGTCGATTACACCGGCCCACCCGACGAGATCGGCCGGCTGGCGAGGACGTTCAACGCCATGCTTACCGAGCTGCGCGCGGCGTACCGCCAGGCGGAACAATCGCTCCAGGCGCAGCACCGCCTGGTCGCCGATGCTTCGCACGAGCTGCGCACGCCGCTCA
>JBOGUH010000481.1:0-4546 GCA_050695975.1 Anaerolineae bacterium | reverse complement strand
TGTTCTTGGCATCCCACGGGTCGCTGATTTCGAGGAACGCCCAGCGCCCGAAGCCGCCGTGATTGTTCACCGCCGGCGCCCACAGCGTCCGCGCCGTGGCGACCTTGGCCGCCTTGTCCTTGCGCGGCTCGCCGCTCACTTCGATGATCAGGTTCAGCAGATCATCCGGGCCGTGCCCGTCGTCGATGCGGACGATGTAGTCGGGCAGGTAGCCGCGCTCCTCGCCGTCGAGCGTGTACGGGATGATGAAGCCGAGGCCCTGGTTCTTGACGTAGGCCCGCACTTCGCCCATGTCTTCGAGCGACTGCGCCATCTTGGCTTCCCAGTTACTGTCGAGCACGACGTGCGAGACGTGGCACCTGTTCGGATCGGTCGCGTACACGTCGCGCGTCGTGTCGAAGTCCACGTAGCGCGTCGAGCCGACGGTGTCGTACGGGCGGAGGATCGGCTTGAGCGCCCTGTCGCCGCCGGCCGAAGCGACGATCGAGCGGTAGATGCGGTCGACCGCTTCGTGCGCGAATTGCGTGATGAGCAGCATCTGCGGGAAGGCGTTGTCCTTGCATGCCACGCACGCATTCCGCCAGCGCCGGGCGATATTCAACAATTGCGGGAACAACCATGGTTTGGGACTGCCTTCGTCGTCGCGGAAGTATTTTTCGAGCAAGAGACTCGCCAGCCCGAAGTCGATCTCTTGCTCGCGGCGATTCTGCAGGCCGTACAGCGTGTGGAACTGCGACTCGCCCAGGATCGACGCCATCTCGGTGCGCGTGGGCATTTCGGCTGGGGACAACGCCATGCGCGAATCCGCGTCGAAGTTCGCCGTCAGCCGCTCGCCGGGCAGGTCGTAGCGATAGCCCATCAGGCGCGGGAAGGTGATCTCGCAGGCGATGCGCTCTTCCAGCGCCCGCACGCGCGTCGGCGTCGGGCCGGGTCTGGGATTGACGGCCGAGCCGGCGCTGGGGATGAACGAGAACGGCACGCCGTACACTTCGGCGTACTCCGGATCGAACAGGCCCTGCTCGTTGGCGACGTAGGACACGCGGCGCAACCCACGCCCGACGACCTGCTCGCACAGCAGCTGCGTGCCAAACGCGCGCACGCCCAGAACGTGCGTGACCGTGTTGGCGTCCCAGCCTTCGGTCAGCCTCGACACCGACACGACGCACTTGATCTGCTCGCCGAGCTTGCCCGGCTTGCCGACGGTGTTCATCACCTCGCGCAGCAGATCTTCGTCGGTCAGCGCGTCGGCGTCGCGGCCGGGGAAGCGCATGCGATACTCCGCCTTGAACTCCTCGATCTCACGCGCGGCGATGCGCTTGAACTCGTCGCTCATCGCCTCGCCCGATTCCAACTGCTGACTGTCGATGAGGATGGTGTTCGGCCGCGCCGCCCAGCGGTCACCTTCGACGTTGGTAAACAGCGCCAGCTTGCCCGGCGCCCGCACCGTCGAACCGTTCGGCAGCGTCTTCTCCCAGCCGGCCACGTAGTCGAAGACGAGCTTCGAGACGTTCGTGTTGTTGCACACGACGATGAACACCGGCGGGGTAAGACGACTGAAGTCGTCACTGCGCTGCGTAGTGGCGACTTCAGTCGCGCGCGCCCACTGGCGGTAATACTTCTCGTAGTTGCTGTACAGGCTGTGCAGCGCGCCTTCCAACTCGGCGGGCAGTTTCGGCTCGCCGCCGATGGCTTCGGTGCGGCGTCCCTTCTTCGGCAGGTCGTCGCGAATGCGCAGCCACAGGTCACGGTAGGTCGGCTGCTCGCCGATCATCGCGTCGTCAGCGACCGGCACGCGCGGCACCTTGACGATGCCCGATTCGATCGCGTCGATTAGCGAGAAGTCGGACACCACCCACGGGAACAACGTCCCTTCCGAGTAGCCTGAGCCGCGCAGGAAGAAAGGTGTGGCCGACAGGTCGTACACGACCTTGACGCTGATCTTGGCCTTGACGGCTTCCAGCCCGGAGATCCAGACGCGGGCTTCTTCGTCGCGCTTCTCGGCTTCCCTGCGCTCGTCGCCGGTGAGTCGATCCGTTTCGCCATCGGGCTTGCGTCGATAGCAGTGATGCGCCTCGTCGTTGATGACGACGAGGTTCTTCTTGCTGCCCAGTTCGCGGCAGACGCGGCGCACCATCTGGCCGGGCGTCTCAGTAAAGGGACTCGTAGTGGCGACTTCAGTCGCTCCCCGACGACTCAAGTCGTCACGACGGGCGAGCAGGCTCTTGGTCAGCCGCCCCGCCGCCACGCGCTCGCGCAGGTTGAAGGCATGGAAGTTGGTGATCAGGATCTTGGCCTTGCGCAGTTCGGGCAGCAGGTCGGGAGGAACGAGGTCGAGCGCGCGGTAGTCGTTGTGCGGATCGTTCGGCAGCAACACGCGCAGCCGATCGCGGATGGTGATGCCGGGCGTGACGATCAAAAACGCATCCGAGAAGCGGGCATCTTGCGGATTCGCCAGCTTGTTGAGCGCGTGCCAGGTGATGAGCATCGCCATGACGACAGTTTTGCCGCTGCCCGTCGCCATCTTGAAGGCGATGCGGAACAACAACGGGTTCGCGTCTTGGTTCGCCCGGTGCAGGCTATTCTCGATCCAGGCGTCGCCGTATTTCTTCGCCACTTCGGTGATGTAGATCGCGGTTTCCCGCGCCTCGATCTGGCAGAAGAACAACCGGCGGTCGCGCTCGAGCCGCTGCCAATATTCGAGCAGGCGGGCAGTGGTCCTGGTGATGCCCTGGTAGCCGCCTTTGCGCCAGACCGCGACTTTATCGCGGATCTGGTTGATGAACTTGTTTTCCTCGATGCGGTCCTGTGTCCACTCGTTGAAGGCGAGTTGCCTGCTGCGCTTCTTGGGCTGTGGAATGGGGACAAAGTAGGAACTGCTCCGACGAGCGTCGACGACCTCGTTGGTAATGCCTTCGTCGGTGAAGCGGAAATGCCGGCGGGGTTCTTCGTAAGGCGAGTTGAGGATCGGATTTTCGATGACGACTTGTTTCATGACGCCTTCCACTCTATGTCAATACAGCACAACGGGCCGCCCGCGATCAGCGCGAACGGCCCAATCATGCTATCCTGTAGCTGTCAGCCGGTCGCGTTGGTTAGCCTCGCCGGGAATGTTTGCCACACTGCCGGGCGGTTCTATTCTAACCCAACTTTAGCGATCCGTGCCACAGGACAAACGTCAGCACGGCGATCACTGCGCCAGCGTCCAGGCTGGGGAGGTCTTGACCGATGGCCCGCCGGCAATGCCCAGGCCGGTAGCAAAACGGCCGGGCGACAGGTTGGGCCGGTTCTCACCCCCCCTGCTTTTTCTTAGCGTTGTGGACGGCTTCCTTCTGCGCTTTGGCCCCTGGTACCTTTTTGTGGATATTTCGAGGGGCGGCCCAGCGACTGCGTGTCTCTGGCACGACGCTTAGCTCTTTGAGTAGGGTGGCCATCTCTCGTAGCTCGTCGGGGGAGGGGCAGCAGCACGTGCTCAGACCACAGTATTTGCAGTAGTTCGTCATGGCTCCTACCGACGTCACAGGTTACACCGATAGTTTAAACGATTTGGTACGCTTTGAGAGTAACAATCGTGTTAAGCTTTGGTGAGAAGGCGAAACTCTTGGCAGGCATTTATGTGGTCAATCGGCGAGGATGGGCGCAGTGAATGACGGTCGGCTTTTTGAATTTGAGCGTCAGCGCCGGTTCACCGATCTGGGCACACGCATCCTGTCCCGATTCTTGATGCGGCGGCCTCGATCGCTGCGCCTGGAAAACGTCGAGCACGATCGAAATTTCCAGCGGCGCGGCATCGACCTGATCTGGCATCGCGCGATTCGCGGTCACGAGCAGACGACGGTCGAGATCAAGTGTGACGCGCACGCCGGCGCCGACGAGGCTCTGGCTCGATCAACCGGCTATCCCTTTTACGCTCTAAACACGCGCAACTTTGCAATCGAGACAGTTGCTAACGACAACCTGGGGACGCCCGGCTGGATCTTCAGCTCGCAAGCCGATATGCTGCTGTACTACTTCGCGGCGATCCCGCGCACGGTTGCCGAGATCGAAGAGCTATCGAGAATCGGCGAGGATGACCTGCTGGCTAACCTCGGCATCGCCGGCGATCGATTGTACGTGTTGGATTTGCCGGAGTTGCGTGATTGGTTCACGGCTGTCCAGCACAACTATCGTGAAGTGGCGGCGCAGAACGAGGGGTATCGGACGTTGTCGCGCCTGGCGCCGTGCCAGGATGTGGTCAACGCGATCAAGCACTGCCATGTGTTCGACGATGTTTACCAGGTGGTCAACCCTCCCGCAGGTTCCAAACCTGCGGGGGGTTAAGCAGGTAATCTGGTGATTGCACACATCTATACTGCTCGCCGTCCGCGAGGACGCGGGCCGGGAGCACTTGCGAATAATCACCAGAAGGTAATAGCTTGACGCTGATCGATGGGCAAGGTATACTCTCGACGCGGGCCCATAGCTCAGCGGTTAGAGCAGCCGGCTCACAAGGGCTGCCTGTGGAATAATCCACAGGTGATACCTGCCAAATTCGGGGAAGCCTAAGTCG
>JBOGUH010000480.1:0-4016 GCA_050695975.1 Anaerolineae bacterium | reverse complement strand
GGCGTGGATCGATACGCAGCGGGTGTCCGCGCCGAATCAAGGAGGGTAATTGTTTACCAAGTGTCCGGCGACTCAAAGTCGCTGCAACAAAGGCGCGAAGTCCGCCTGCGTTATACTGAGTTGAATTTGCTCACGGCGGATGGTCACATCCGCCGTCCAAGCGCAGGATTTGGCAATCCTGCGCGAGCAAGTCCACGGAAAAACGGCCAACTCAGTATAACCTGTGCATCCTTCGACTACGCGGTCCCCTTCGGGCAGATGACGCTCTGCGTGCACGCAAATGTTGTCAGGTAAAGCCCCTTCCGCCGCAGCGGGAGCACCTCCGCTGCGCGACCCCCGCCCCTGCGGGGCGAGGGCAGGTGGCAGGCTGCACCGTATGTGTTGCACTGCGGTAGGAGCATGTCAGCAGTGCAATTGCTGACAAACGTTGCGCGCACACTCGAAGGATCAGGATGCTTTCGAGATTTACCGGTGTTATACTTGTGGGCATCTGTGGGTAATCTTCTGTGTGCCGGCGTGGATTGACCTGTCTGACCTCTGCTCAATTACATCGGCGTCCTGAAGCCAGAAATGGATGCATGAGCCGGACGGACGAACAGCGGAGCGCATCAAGCATGACCCCTATGCCTGAGACCTTGCATGGCCTGACCTCGGCCGAGGTCGCCGACCGCATCCGGCGTGGCCTGACCAACAAGTTCCAGTCGCGCACCAGCCGGACCTACGCCCAAATCCTGGCCGACAACCTGTTCAACATCTTCAACATCACGCTGGCGATTCTGCTCGGCCTGCTGCTGGCATTGGGCCGCGCCGGCGACACGCTGTTCGCTGGCGGGAGCGTTGTCGCCAATACACTGATTGGGCTGGTTCAGGAGATTCGGGCGAAGCGCGCGCTCGATAAACTCGCCGCGCTGTCGGCCGGCACAGTCCGCGTGCGGCGCGACGGCCAGAGCAGCGATATTCCGATCGATCAAGTCGTGAAAGACGATCTGATCGAGGTCGTGCCGGGCGACAAGATCGTCGTCGACGGGCCATGCGTTTGGGAGGATGCGGTCGAGATAGACGAGAGCCTGATCACCGGCGAGTCCGATTCGATCGACAAGAACGTCGGCGACAGGATGACGTCCGGATCGTTCGTCACCGCCGGCCGGGCGATCATGCGCGCCGAGCAGATCGGCGAAGAGTCGTTCGTCAATAAACTCAGCCGCACGGCCAAAGGCTTCAAGTTGATCCCCACGCCGGTCCAGCAGAAGATCAACGCCATCGTCGGCGTGTCGGTGGTGGGCATGGCTTTGTTCGGCCCACTGCTGGTGGTGTCAGGACTCGCCAGGGAGGCTCCGCTGGCAGACACGATCGGCAATACCGTGATATTGGTGACGACGTTCGTTCCGCAGGGTGTGGTGCTGGCCACCACGCTGGCGTTGACGTTCGGTGCGGTGCGCATCAGCCTGCAGAAGACGCTCGTGCAGCGCATCAACGCGGTCGAGTCGATGGCCAACGTGACCGTGCTGTGTTTCGACAAGACCGGCACACTGACCGAGAACCGGCTGTCGGTGGTGGAGATCATTCCCCTCCTCACCCCCCAGCCCCCTCTCCTCTCAGGAGAGGGGGAGGCGCAGCTTGAGCGCGTGAAGGCACTGCTGTCGCATTACGTGTGCAGCCTGGCGACGCAGAACAAGACCGCCGCTGCGATCGAGGCGCACGTCGGGCGATCGAGCGGCGGGCCGGCCAAGCAAGCCGAAGTGTCTTTCACTTCGACGCGCAAATGGGGCGCGGCGACGTTCGCCGACGGGCAGACATTGCTGCTCGGCGCGCCGGAGATACTGATCGACGATCCGCACGCGCGCGAGAAAGCGTCGCACATGGCCCAAAGCGGGATGCGCGTGCTGTCGTTCGCTGCATCGCCGGCCAAACTGTACGGCGCTGAACTGCCAAGTCCGCGCGAGCCGCTGGCGCTGATCGTCCTGCGCGACACGCCGCGCGTCGATATTCAACACACGCTCGAATCGTTTTCGTCACGCGGGATTCGGCTGAAAGTGATTTCGGGCGACAACGCCGAGACCGTGTCGGCCATCGCCGGCGCCGCCGGCATGACGATCCACGGCGCTGTGACCGGGCCGCAACTTGAAGCGATGAGCCAGACCGCCTTCGATGAGGCCGTTCAGACATCCAACGTCTTCGCGCGCATCACGCCGGAGACCAAGCGTCGGATCATCGTCGCGCTGACGGCACGCGGCGAGTACGTGGCAATGGTCGGCGACGGCGTCAACGACGTGCCGGCGCTCAAGGCCGCGCGGCTGGGCATCGCCATGTATGATGGCGCGCAGATCGCCAAGGATGTCGCCGACCTGGTGCTGCTCAACAACGCGCTGTCCACCTTGCCGCAGGCGCTGGCTGAAGGCTACCAGACCACACAGAAAATCTATTCGACAGCCAAAATGTTCCTGGCCCGCAACATGTACATGATCCTGATGTTCATCATGGTTGGGTTCATGGGCTTGCCCTTCCCCGGTCAGGTACGCCCGCTGAGCTGGGCCGCGATCAGCACCACCAGCATCCCGGCGGTCTTCGTCACGTTCGGGCTGCTGCGCCCGCGCCCGATCCGCAAGTTCCGCCGGCAGGTGCTCGGTTACATCCTCCTCGCCGGCCTGATCGGCGCGGTGGCCCTGACGCTGGCTTACACGCTGACGTATCTCGCTTCCGGGCAAAATGTGCTGCTGGCTCAGAGTGTCATGACGATCATGGCCTCGATCTACGGGGTGCTGATCTTCTGGGACGTGCACGGCGTCGTCCTCTTCGAGCCGATCACGTTCAGGCAGAACGCCAGAGAGGCGGCGATCGGGGTCGGGGTGGGGATCGTCACGCTGGCGGTACCCGTGCTCTTCTCCAGCTTCTTCCAGATCGCGGTCCTCCCGATCTCGTACTGGATCGGCCTGGCGGCATTGACCCTCGCCGCCGCGTTCATCTTGTGGCGATCGACGTTAGAGCAAACGAAGATTCTCAAGCCGCTCCGGGTGTTGACGGCGGATCGATAGGCACGCACACCACGTGGTCAGCTCAACCGCACGCGTCCGAAACATGGAGCAAGGGACAGCCATGGTCGTCACCGACCTGCACGGCGATTACGACGCCTATGCGCGCTACCGCGACCACTTTCTCCAGCTCCAAGCAGCGGGTCTGGCGGAAACCTTGATCTTTTGCGGCGATTTAATTCATACGGAAGAATCGGACGAAGTCGATGACTCTCTGGAGATCGTTAAGGATGTGCTTGCGCTGGAAGAGCGCCTGGGCGATCATCTGATTTACTTGCTGGGTAACCACGAGCTGCCGCATCTTTACGGGTTTGCGCTGGCGAAAGGCGATAGGGTATACACGCCTTCTTTTGAACGTGCCATGGGAAACGAGCGTGACCGCGTACTGGCGCTCTTTGAGCGCTTGCCCTTTTTCGTGCGCACGGCCGCCGGAGTTGCCATTTGCCACGCGGGTGCTGCCGCCGAGCTCGTTGACGCTCGCGCCATGAAGCGGGTGCTGGCTTTGTCACACAGCGCTGTGCGGGCGGCGTGTGACGCTTTCCTCGATCAACACTCCCGACCGGCACTGCGAACCGGGCTGGCAAGACTGAATGGCAAGTCATACGACGAGATGGTGAGCGAGTATCTGGGCGTGACTCAGCGTGACGATCCTCGCTACGATGACTTACTGCGAGGCTCATTCGTGTCGATTGCTAGCAGCGACTACCCACTCCTGTACGCAGCGCTCTTCACGCGCAATGAGCAGGAGTGCGGCGGACAATACTCGGACATCGCTGTGGGTTATTTATCTAATCTTTCGAATGAATACACTGTCCAACGTGTTTTGGTATCGGGACACCTGACTTGCCGCAATGGCTACACAGTTGTCAATGAGCATCATCTGCGGATTGCGAGCGGCGTGCATGCGCGTCCCCGCGAAAGCGCACGCTACCTACTCCTGGACTGTGGAGAACGTGTCGAGAGTGCGAATGGGCTGTTAGCCGGTTT
>JBOGUH010000479.1:0-1873 GCA_050695975.1 Anaerolineae bacterium | reverse complement strand
CTGCGCGAGCACATCGGCCCACGCCTGGAGCCGTATCGCATGGACATCGCGACGCTCGAGGCACACGCGGCCTGGGCCCGTCCTCTCACTCCAGGCGACGTACGCAGCCTGACCCGCCTGGCGCACCGCGCGTCCCTTGCCGACATGCGGCCACTGATCGCGTACGTGCTTCGGCGTGGTCTGAAACTCGAGCAGGAAGCGATCGCCGTGGGACAGTAAGAGTTCGTCTAAACATCGACGCGACCCTCACACTTCAGGTGCGTTAACAAAATGTCACAGTACTCGCCTGCCTTGAGGCGAGCACTGTTCGTGTCTTTGGTCGTCTGAAGTCTGTAAATGTTAAATGTGTATCGCCTGTCCCTCGACCGCGTGGGCAGCCTCCATCATCACCTCGGTCAGCGTCGGGTGCGCGTGCACCGAACGCGCCACTTCGTTCGGAGTCAGTTCGTAGTTGCGAGCCAGCACCCATTCGGGCAGCAGCTCGGTCACCTCGGGACCGATCATGTGCACGCCGAGGATCTCACCGTACTTCGCGTCGGCGATCACCTTGACGAAGCCGCTGCTCTCGCCCAGCCCCAGCGCCTTGCCGTTGGCCTGGAAAGGAAACTTGCCCACCTTCACCTTCAGGCCTTGCTCTTTGGCCTGCTTCTCGGTGATGCCCATCGACGCCACCTGCGGGATGCAGTAAGTGCAGCGCGGCAGCGCGTTCTCGTCGAGTTCCGGCGCTTCGTGTCCGGCGATCGTCTCGGCGGCGACGATACCCTGCGCCGATCCGACGTGCGCCAGCATCAGCTTGCCGTTCACGTCGCCGATCGCGTAGACGTTCGGGACGTTGGTGCGCAGCTTGCCATCGACGGCTACTACCCGCCGATCGACCTTGACGCCGGCCGCCTCCAGCCCGATGTTCTCGGTATTGGCCGTAAAACCGATCGCGACCAGCGCCATGTCGGCCTTGATCGCCTGCCCGCCCGCTTTTACTTCGACGCCGCCGTCCACTTTCGCAATCGACTCGACTTTGGTGCTGGTCATCAGGCGGATGCCCAGCCTGGTGAAAGCCTTAGCGAGCTCGGCGCTGACTTCTTCGTCTTCGAGCGGCGCGATGTTAGGCAGCATCTCGATGATCGTGACTTCTGCGCCATAGGCCCTGAAGATGTACCCGAACTCGACGCCGACCGGCCCGGAGCCCACGATCGCGATCGACCTGGGCGCCGCGGTGATTTCGAGCGCGTGGCGATAAGTGATGATCGACTGGCCGTCGGCCTCGACGCCCGGCAGCAGCGCGGCGCGCGCGCCAGTGGCTAGAACGACGTTTTTGGTGTCGAGCACGCCGTCGAGCTTCTGCCCGTTGACGGCCGGCGCATCGGGCACGGAGGTCACTTCAACCTGCGTGGCCGACTTGAGCTGGGCGCTGCCCTGGTACACGTCGATCTTGTTTTTCTTCATCAGGAACTGCACGCCCTTCACCAGCCGGTCGCTGACCTGGCGGCTGCGCTTGTGGGCGACCGAGTAGTCGAGCTTCAGGTTGTCGAACGAGAAGCCGAACTCTTTGCCGCGATGCAGCAGCTCGGCGATCTCGGCGTTGCGCAGCAGCGCCTTACTAGGTATGCAGCCCCAGTTCAAACACACGCCGCCGAGATGTTCGCGCTCGACCAGCGCCGTCTTCAGTCCCAACTGCGCGGCGCGGATCGCGGCGACGTAGCCGCCCGGCCCGCCGCCGATGACCGTCACATCATAAGTCGTAGCCATTCTGCCTCCTATCGCTTATCGCTGATAGCGTATCTGCCTTTCGGCGCATTCATTAGAATGAGGCGATAGCATCCTGTAGGTTATCATAGATGTCTATGAACATGTCAAAGCCCGCCGTGTTGAGCAC
>JBOGUH010000478.1:0-5644 GCA_050695975.1 Anaerolineae bacterium | reverse complement strand
ATCGACTGCTGCCCGGCCGGCTGCGCGCGCGTGTCCACGGCCTACTCGATCGGTTCATGACCGGCCTGGCCACGCTGCGCAACATTCGCCACGTGGTGATGGTCTTCCTCACCTCGTTGGTGATCTGGCTGCTGGAAACGACCCTGTATTGGTTCGTCACGCATGCCTTCTCGTTCGAAGTCTCGTTCTTCGCGCTGATGTTGATGAACGGCATCGTCAACCTGGCTACGACGCTGCCTGCCTTGCCAGGCTACATCGGCACGTTAGACGTAACCGGCATTGCTGTATTGGCGGCGCTCGGTGTCGATCAGGCTCTGGCTACGGGATACACGTTGGTGCTGCACGCCGCGCTGTGGCTGCCGATTACGCTGCTGGGCTTCGCCTTCATGGCGCGTGAAAGTCTGCGCTGGAGCGACTTCGCCCAAGCCGTTGAGCTCAAGGATGTCGAGGCGGCAACACCATGAAGGTCGCGATCGTCGGTGCGGGTGCGGCCGGTCTGGCCGCTGCGTTCGATCTGACGCGCCTGGGTCACTCCGTGACGGTCTACGAAGCCGCGTCGAACGCCGGCGGGCTGGCCTCCGGCTTCAAAGAGCCGTACTGGGATTGGACACTCGAGCGCTTTTATCATCATTGGTTTCAAACCGACACATCTATCCTCGGACTCATCCGCGAGATCGGCGCGAGTGACAAGGTCTTGTTTCCATATCCGCTCACCGCGGTTTACTATGCGGGTAAGTTCTATACTTTGGATGGTCCGCTGGCGGCATCATTCCCCCGTCTCGCGTGGCTAGATAAAGTCCCAGGCTCCGGGATCATTGCGCGCGGGATACACACGCTAGCATTCCCTGGTCTTTCGTGGACCGAAAAAATTCGCTATGGCCTTGCCGGCGTGTATTTAGTGTTGACGCCGCGGTGGAAACCTTTGGAAGCATTCACCGCCCACGAATGGTTGGGCCGCTGGATGGGCCATGGTGCGTACGAAAAGGTGTGGCAGCCACTGCTCGTTGGCAAGTTCGGTGAAGAATACTACCGCGAGGTCAATATGGCCTGGTTCTGGGCGCGCGTCCATTCGCGCAGCCCACGCCTGGGCACGTTCGTCGGCGGCTTTCAAGCCTTCTTTGATGCGTTGGCTGACGCCGTCCGCCAGCATGGCGCGACCATCCACTTGAGCACCGCCGTGCGCGAGATCGCGCCGCGCGACGGCGGTGGGCTGACCCTCTACACCCCTTCTGGCCCGACCGACTACGACGCCTGCCTGGTCACCACGTCGCCTCGACTGCTCGCCCGGCTCACCCCGACCCTGCCTGACTCGTATCTGGCGCAGCTCAACGCGCTCAAATCGATGGGCGCCGTCGTGCTGATCCTGTCGCTCACGCATCAACTCAGCGAGCAGGGCATTTACTGGCACAACCTGCCCAAAGGCGAAGGCTTCCCTTTTCTGAATTTGTGCGAACATACCAACTTCGTCTCGCCTGACTATTTCGGCGGCGATCACATCGTGTACTGCGGTGACTATCTTGTGCCCGATCACGAACACTTCAAGATGACGCACCAGGAGCTCTTGGAGCGATTCTTGCTGGCGCTGACGCGCTTCAACCCAAAGTTCGACCGCGCGTGGGTGCGCCAGTCGTGGCTCTTTCGCGAGGTGTACGCCCAGCCGATACCACCGGTCAATCACTCGCGCAGCATTCCCGATATACGCACGCCCATTCCGGGGTTATACTTCGCCTCGATGTCGCAGGTCTATCCCTGGGATCGCGGCACGAACTACGCCGTCGAGATCGGCCGGCGCACGGCGCGGATGATTGCATCGGACGCCGAACGAGAGTAGAATGACCTGTTTTCAAGATAACCTCGAAAGGACTTCGCTATGAAGAACATCGCTGTCGTCGGCGTCGGCTATGTCGGCTTGGTCACCGGCACCTGCCTGGCCGACCTGGGCAACCAGGTGGTTTGCCTCGACATCAACACAGAACGCATCGAGAACCTCAAGAAAGGCATGCTGCCGATCTATGAGCCGGGGCTGGAGGAAATGGTCCGGCGCAACGTCAAGGCCGGTCGATTGGCGTTCACCACGAACTACGTCGAAGCGATCAACGGCGGCGAGGGATCGCAGCCTGCCGAATTCGTCTTCATTGCCGTCGGCACGCCCAGCGCGGTCGACGGCGCGGCCGACCTGGAATACGTGCGCGCGGCGGCGGAGTCGATCGCCGCGGTGATGGATCACCCGCTGATTGTCATCAACAAATCGACGGTGCCCGTCGGCACCGGTGACTGGGTGGCGGATACCATCATGGCCAAGCAGAAGAATCCCATCCCGATCAGCGTCGTCTCCAATCCGGAATTCCTGCGCGAAGGTTCGGCGGTGTATGATTTCATGAATCCCGATCGAGTGGTGTTCGGCTCGCTCGATCCAGAGGCTTCCCACAAGGTGGCCCAGTTGTACCTGCCGCTGCGCACAACGCTGATGACCACCGATCTGCGCACGGCCGAAATGATCAAGTACGCGTCCAACGCCTTCCTGGCGACCAAGATCAGCTTCATCAACGAGATCGCGAACATCTGCGAAGCGCTGGGCGCGGACGTGAAAGAGGTTGCCGTCGGAATGGGTTACGACAAGCGCATCGGCCGGGCTTTCCTGGATGCCGGCCTGGGATACGGGGGGAGTTGTTTTCCAAAAGATGTCTTGGCGCTGGCGCACATGGCCGCCGTCAAAGGCCGCCATCCCCAGCTGCTCCAGGCGGTGATGGACATCAATGCCGATCAGCGCAAGAGCATTCTGAGCAAAACGCGCAACTTGCTGGGCGGCGATCTGAAAGGCAAAACGATCGGCCTGCTGGGATTGGCCTTCAAGCCGAACACGGACGACATGCGGGACGCGCCGTCGATCGACATTGCGCGCTGGCTGGTCGAACAAGGCGCGCGGGTGAAGGGCTACGATCCCGTCTCCATGACGGCTGCCGGCCTGCTGATGCCGTCCGACGTGAAGTTCGTTGAAGATCCGTACGAGCTCGCTGCCGACTGCGACGCGATTATCCTGGTTACCGAGTGGAACGAGTTCAAGCAGCTCGACTTAGATCGCATTCGGCAGTCGATGAAGACGCCGGTGCTGATCGACGGTCGCAACGTGTACGACCCGGAAAAAATGCGCGCGTCGGGCTTCACGTATCGCGGTATGGGACGGGGATATAATGAGCGGAGTTAGAGTCAGGAGTTGGAGTTAGAGTTAGAGTTGGAGTTTAGAGTGGGGAGTGAGGACTATGGCAATTAAACCGAAGAAAAAGACTACCCGCCGACGGAAGATCCTCTCGCGCAACGGCGTGCTCAAGGCTGTGCTCGACAACGGGTTGAGCGTGGTGCTGAAAGAAAATCACAACGCGCCAGTGGCGACGTTCTGGTGCTGGTACCGCGTGGGATCGCGCCACGAGCGATCGGGCATCACCGGCATCAGCCATTGGGTTGAGCACATGCTCTTCAAGGGGACGAAGACGTATCCCAAAGCGACGGTGGACCAGGTCGTGTCGCGCGAGGGCGGCGTGTGGAACGGCATGACCTGGCTCGACTTCACGACCTACTTCGAGACGCTGCCGGCTGCTAAGATCGACCTGGCGCTTCAGATTGAGGCCGATCGCATGGTCAACGCGCTGTTCGTGCCCAAAGAGGTCGAGAGCGAACGGACGGTGATCATCTCCGAGCGGCAAGGCGGCGAGAACAACCCGCAGTTCCTGTTGGGCGAAGTGCTCCAGGCGACGGCGTTCCTGGTGCACGGTTATCATCACGAGACCATCGGCCACCTATGCGATCTTCAGTCGATGACGCGCGACGACTTGGTCGCGCACTATCAGACCTACTACGCGCCGAACAACTGTGTGGCCGTTGGCGTCGGCGCGTTTGAGGCGAAAGACATGCTCGCGCGCATTGACAAGGCGTTCGGCAAGATCAAGCCCGGCCCGGCGCTGCCGACCATCGCTTCGGTCGAACCGGAGCAGAAGGGCGAGCGGCGCGTCGCGCTGGAAGGCGAGGGGATGACCTCGTATCTCCACGTCGCCTATCGCGCGCCCGAGGCGCGCCATGTCGATTTCAACGCGTTTGTCGTGCTCGATGCGATCCTGGCCGGCGCATCGGGCCTGTCGTTCGGCGGTGGCGCGACGAATGCCTCGTCTCGGTTGTATCGTGCGCTGGTCGATACCGAACTGACCACCGACGTGTCGGGCGGATTGATCCCAACCCACGATCCGTTCCTCTACAACATCAGCGCAACGGTGCGCCAGGGCCGCGCGCCGACCGAAGTCGAAACCGCGCTCGATGCAGAGCTGCAGAAGATCATCGACCAGCCGCCGGCGCAGGCCGAAGTCGATAAGGCCATCAAGCAGGCTAAGGCCCAGTTCGCCTACGGCAGCGAGAGCGTGACCAACCAGGGGTTCTGGTACGGCTTCAGCGAGATGTTTGCGGACACCACCTGGTTTGAACAGTATCTCGATCGGCTGGCGCAGGTGACGCTGGACGATGTCCAGCGTGTCGCAAGAGAGTATCTGGCGCAGAGCCGCCGGACGGTTGGCCACTATGTACCTAAAAAGCAAGGATGAAGGTTGAAGGGTGCGGGATGAAAGATGAAGGACGAATGACGGGGGACGAATGACGAAGGACGAAGGACAATCGCGCATTGCGCATGACGCGCCGCGTATCACGCATCGTGTATCACGCATCACGAGTCAGAGTGCCTCTATCCCAGGGCCTGAAACCATCGAGCGGCGCGGGTATCCCAATGGGATGGTCGTGCTGGTCAAAGAGAATTTCACGAACCCGACGGTCGTCATCGACGGGGCATTGCGCTTCGGCAGCGTAGCCGTGAAGCGCGAGCAGGCCGGACTGGCCTCGTTCATGACCGACGTGCTGATGCGCGGCACGCAGCGCCGGACATTCCAACAGATTTACGAAGAGATCGAATCGGTCGGGGCGACGGCCGACGTCAGCGCCGGACTGAACGTGTCGAGCTTCGGCAGCAAGTCGCTGGCCGAAGACCTGCCGCGGGCGATCGACATTCTGGCCGACGTGCTCCAGCATCCGACCTTCCCTGAAGCCGAGGTCGAAAAAGTCCGCGGCGAGATCCTGACCGATCTCGAAGAGCGCGCCAACGATACGCGCCGCATGGCCGGGTTGACCTTCCGCGAGCTGCTGTATCCCGACGCGCATCCGTACGCGAACAGCGGAACAGGTTACACCGAGACGATTGCCGCCCTGACCCGCGACGATCTCGAACGCTTCTATCGCGAGCGGATTGGCCCGCAAGGGCTGATCGTGGCGATCGCCGGCGCGGTGAAGGCGGATGAAGCGTTCCGCATCTGGGAGGACGCCTTCGGCAACTGGACGGCAGCGAATAACCATCGCGCGGCGCTGCCCGCGGCGCCGCGCGTGAGCAACGCGCGCCGCAAGTCGGTCGACGTGCCGGGCAAGACGCAGAGCGATCTGGTGCTGGGCTTCGTCGGCCCGCCGCGATCGGCCGCCGATTATTTTCCGGCCGCGCTGTGCAATTCCCTCCTGGGCGTGTTCGGCATGAACGGTCGGGTGGGCGCGAAGGTGCGCGTGCAGGGCGGCATGGCCTATTACGCGTACACCAGCCTCGAGGGCGGGCTCGGCCCCGGCG
>JBOGUH010000477.1:0-1770 GCA_050695975.1 Anaerolineae bacterium | reverse complement strand
CCGCAATAGGACTGATCGCTGTGGTTGCGATCTCAGCCCTGACGCTCGCTCTACCCACCATCGCCGCCCGACCTATCGATCCGCGCCCCGATCCGGACGACCTCTGGGCGCGCGTCGGCGGACTGGAAGCGTGGTATTTCGAGAACGGATACACGGAGTCGCCGCCGCCGGCTGCGCAGAATACAGGAGTCGAGCCTTTGGTAAACTCACCCACCTCGTCAACGCTGACGGCCACCCACTACCTGCCGCTTCTCGCCAGGAATTATCCATCCGATGAATTTCGCGGCGTATGGGTCAGCCGCTTCGACTGGACTGCATTCGGCGTGACGCCGACGGCGGCGACCATCGACACGATCGTGACCGATGTGAAGACGGCGAACTTCAATGCGATCCTGTTCCAGGTGCGCGGCACGGCCGACGCCTACTACACGCCCGGCCTCGAGCCGTGGGCCGCGCGGATGACCGGCCAGCTCACCGAGACGCTCGGCGTCGATCCGGGCTGGGATCCGTTGGCTTACCTGGTCGCGCAGGCGCACGCTCAGGGGATTCAAGTCCACGCCTACGTCAGCGTCTTCCCGGCGTGGCTGTGTGGACTCGGCGCGCCGCCTAACCCCGCCACGCCGACCCATCTGTTCTGGACACTCTCCTATTCCACGGCATGGGACGCCTGGCGTGTGTGGACCGCATCGGGGCCAGACAGCCTCACCGATTGTAATTTCTATCTGTGGGCAACGCCCGCTCTATCGATCACCCGCGCGCACGTCGCCGCCGTCGCCGCCGACCTCGTTACCCGATACGACATCGACGGCATCCACCTCGACCTGGTGCGCTATCCGGGGTCAACGTACTCGCACGATCCCTTCACGCGGCAAGCGTACACCGATGCGCTGACCCTGTCACCCACGCTCACCTTCGCGCAGTGGCAGCCCGACTTTCAGCGCGCGCAAATCTCTCATCTCGTCTCTCAGGTCTATTCCGCCGTCACTGCGCTCGACCCCGATGTGTGGCTCAGCGCCGCCGTGTGGCCCAACTACGCCAGCGGCTATGGCGCCTACTTCCAGGACTCCAAGGGCTGGCTGGCCGCCGGCATCATCGACGCCAACATGCCGATGCTCTACTCGTCCGACATCGTCACCAACCTGGCCGCATGGACGGCGCGCATGCAGGGCTTCGTCGCCGACAGTTATGGCCGATATGTGATCCCCGGCATCGGCTTCCCCAGCAACCCCGACGAGTTCAGCGCCTTCTCGTTCAGTGACATCGTCGCGCGCATCGATGCGGCCCGCGCCGCCAACACGCCCGGTGTGTCGATCTTCTCCTACGGCGCGCTCAACACGCGCGGCTACTTCGACGATCTCGGCGCCGGGCCGTTCGCCGTGCCGGCCAACGTGCCGAAACCAAACTGGAAGCCATAATGAGTAAAACGTGAAGCGCGCCCATTTCGCTTCACGTTTTAATCGTCACGTTTCACTTTGACTCAGTTCTTCAAGCACGGCGACGGCAGGCTCGATCCGCTGCGATAGCCGCACCACGCATTGCTCGTGTTCCAGTTGCCCTGGAACTGCTGACCATTAGCTGTCATGAAGAACTTGAATGTCGCGGTGTTTGTTCCCTGCCTCAACGTTCCCATCAGTTCTGTGCCGTTCACGCTGCCATTGATTGTGCCAGTGCCGCCGGCATAGGCGCCGCTGACACTGTCGCCGATTTGGGTCAGCGTCATCTCGCCACACGGATCGGTTGGGCCGCAATCTGCTATCCAGGTTCCATACC
>JBOGUH010000476.1:0-4909 GCA_050695975.1 Anaerolineae bacterium | reverse complement strand
GCTTTGCAGTACTTCACCGGCTCGAAAGAGCACAACGTCCGGCTGCGCGAGATCGCGCTGAAGAAAGGCTTCTCGCTCAACGAGTATTCGCTCACGCGGGTGAAAGATGGCAAAGATGTGTTCTGCCGCGAAGAGGCCGAAGTCTACCAGCGGCTCGGCCTGCCGTTCATCGCGCCGGAACTGCGCGAAGATCGCGGCGAGTTCAACAACGAATTACCGGATCTCATCGAATTAGGAGATTTGCGCGGCGACTTGCAGATGCACACAAGGTGGTCGGACGGCGAGAAGAGCATCGAGGACATGGCTCGCGCGGCGAAAGCGCGCGGCTACGCATACATTTTGATCACCGATCATTCGCAGTCGCTCGGCGTGACGAACGGTCTGTCGCCCGAGCGGCTGAAACAGCAGCGCGCCGAGGTCGACAAGGTCAACGCGATGGGGTTGGGCATCCGCGTGCTGCACGGGTCGGAAGTCGAGATCAAGGCCGACGGCACGCTGGATTACCCCGATGAAATTCTGGCGACGCTCGACATCGTGCTGGCCTCGCTGCACACGTCGCTGCGGCAGGAACGTGACAGGGTCACGCGGCGCGCGCTGGCGGCGATCCGCAGTCCGCACGTTGATGTCTTCGCGCATCCGACAGGCCGCATGCTGTACGAAGGCGGCACGTTAGCCAGAGGCCGCGAAGGGGCCGACCTCGACATGGAGGCGGTGCTGCACGCTGCGGCCGAAACCGGCACGATCGTCGAGATCAACGCCAGCCCCGAGCGCCTTGATCTAAATGACATTCACGCCCGACGCGCGAACGAGTTGGGCTGCCTGTTCAGCATCGACACGGATTCACATCATCCGAGCGCGCTGGCGCAAATCCACTACGGTGTGGCAGTAGCGCGGCGGGCGTGGATCGCGGCGGAGCGGGTGGTCAATACGTGGCCGCTGGAGAGGTTGATGAGGTATGTGAGTAGGTGAGTATCGCAATAATCAACCCCTCTGACTGGCTTCTCACTACCGCGCCGGAGTGAATCTCCGGCGCGGTCTGTTATAATGTGGCCTCTGGGGGAAGGAGCATGTCATGTTTCGCGCCGCATTTCCTCGAATTCTCCTGGCTGCATGTGTGGGCTTGTTGCTGGTGACGTTTATGCTTGCCTGGATCAGCGCGCCAACCGCTGCCATCGCAGGCGATAATCCATCTACGGGATGGAGCAAGGTCTCCGACCCGCTCCCTGGCACGACCGAAGGTCTCCACACCGCCGTCAACGGGGGCGGCGCGGCCAGAGACCCTTCGGCTGCGCTCAGGGCAGGCCTGCGCCGAACCGAGCAACAGCAATCTTCGATAGGCACGTTGTGCTTCGTCAGCGAGGGCGCGACCTCATGCGTCGATCGCGCCGGCATCCAATCGACCGGCACGCTGACCGATCGGGTTCGCTCCTTGATGCAGGCGATGGTCGCCGGGCCAACCGCACCCGAGCGCGCGCGGGGCGTTCGATCGTCGCTGCCGGCAGGCGCGGCGCTGATCGACGTGCGCGTGGCGACCGATCGTGGGGTGATCCGATTCGATCTGCCCGCTTCTTTCCTGTCCACCTTCGATGCAGGACACGCCGAGGACGTGAACGAGCAGGTCGCTACGACGCTGACTCCGTTCAACTTCGCGCGGATCGACGTCGAAGTCAGCGATCCCTCACAGCCCGATACTTTCCGCCCGCTGTCATCATTCCTGCCGCCGATTCCCATCCCAACCAAGCCTGGCGAGATTGACACCGACACCCTCACACCTCCATACTCCATTCAAGGCGGCCAACCCCCGGCAAACGGACAACCGCAGTCGAAAGGCGGCCTGAGCGGCAAGACGGTATTCGTCAGCGCGGGGCATGGCTGGTACTGGAACTCGACGCTGTCGCAATATCGCACGCAGCGGCCTGTCTATCCCAGCGCGCCGTACCCGGCCGGCGAAGGCACTGTCGAAGACTTCAACAATGCCGAGGTGGTCAACCAATATCTTCTCCCATATCTGTGGAACGCCGGCGCCGACGCCTGGACCGTCCGCGAGCGCGACATGAACGCCTCAATGACTATTGTGGACGACGTCAGCCCTGCGTTCTCGCTTCAGGGCAGTTGGCGCATCACCACTGCGCCCGGCGGCTACACCAGCGCGTATGTCTACAGCGGCACGTATCTCTACACCGGCACGTATTTCTACACCACCACCGTCACATCCGGCGCGACGGCGACCGCAACGTGGGCCTTCACGCCAGCCATCGACGCCGAATACGCGGTGTACGTCTGGTTCCCTAATGCGAGCAATCGCACGCCGGCCGCGCGCTACACCGTCGATCACGCCGGCGGCACGACCGTGTTGACCCTTACCCAGGCGCGCGACGGGATCAATTGGCGCTACATCGGCGCGTATCCGTTTCGAGCCGGGGCAGCCGGCCGGGTGCGCCTGAGCAACCGATCGACCGTCGCCGGCAAGACCGTGCTGGCGGATGCGATCCGTATCGGCGGGGGGATCGGAGATGTCACGCTGTCCGGCACGCTTGCGCCGAGCGGCAAGCCGCGCTGGGAAGAGCAGTCGCGCCAGTACGCGACGTGGGTCGGTCTTCCAGATCCGGCCGGGATCACCGTGACCGACGTGACTGTCCGCCCGATCTACTCGGAGTGGGAATACGAGTCGGGCGAGGACGGGGTCTACATTGCGTGGCACACCAACGGCTTCAGCGGCTACAACACGACTGCGCGCGGCACGGAGACGTACATTCACTCGTTCGAGCCAACTACCCACAGTAACATCCTGCAAAACTACATTCACACGGAGTTGCTCAACGACATTCACGCCGGTTGGGAATCGACCTGGCCGGATCGCGGCCGGAAATCGCGGGACCTGGGCGAGCTGCGCCTGCTCGAAACGCTGCCCGGCGTGTTGATCGAAAACGGCTTCCACGATAATCCGCAGGACACCGACGCGATCAAAGATCCGCGCTTCAATCTGTTGTCTGCGCGCGCAGTGTATCAAGGAATCGTGCGCTACTGGAACGCGCGGGATGCGAACGTGCCGCTGGTCTTTCTACCAGAGCCGCCCACACACCTGCGCGTCCGCAACAGCGGCCCGAATCAAGTCACGCTGGCGTGGCGTCCAGGTCCCACGGACACGATCGGCCTGCTGGGGCAGGCGGCGACGTCGTATCGCGTCTACACCAGCGCCGACGGCTTTGGTTGGGGAGATGCCATCAGCACGGCGAGCACGGCGTTGACGCTGACCGGCCTCGCGCCCGGCCAGTTGATCCACGTCCGGGTCACCGGCGTGAATGCCGGCGGCGAATCGTTCCCCACGCCGGCGCTTGCCGCGCGGGTCGCCTCGAATGATATCGCGCCTGTCCTGATCGTGTACGGCTTCGAGCGCATCGACCGGCTGGGCCTGATCCAGCAGAACGATCCGCCGGAGGGCAACAGCCGGCGCATGTTCCTCGATCGCATCAATCGCTACGACTATATCATCCAGCATGCGACGGGCATCACCCGCGCTTTCGACTCCGCCGTTCACGCGGCTGTGACCGACGGCGAGGTTGGGCTGGGCAACTACGCCGTTGTCGATTGGATCGCCGGCGAGGAACAGTCGCCCGACGCCGCGCTGAACGCGACCGACCAGCCGCTGCTGCAACTACTGCTCGACGGCGGCGCGCTGTTGATCAGTGGGGCCGAGATCGGCTTTGACCTGGTCGGCAACGGCGTCGGCCCGTCATTCTACAGCGACGCGCTGCGCGCATCGTTCGTCGCCGGCGATGCCGGCACGTACTCTATCAGCCCTGTTGGCGGCGGCATCTTCGATAGCCTGGGCACGTTCTCATTCGACGACGGGACGCGCGGCGCTTACGACGCCGATTGGCCTGATCAGTTCACGCCGCAAGGCGGCGCGCTGGGCGCGCTGTTGTATAATGGCGGCTTGGGCGGCACGGCTGCGCTGTCGTATGCCAACGGCCCCTGCACCCGCCTGATCTACATGGGTTTCCCGCTCGAAACGATTTATCCTCAATCGACTCGCCGGGCGTTGATGTCGCGCGCGATAGCCTTCCTCGACGATTGCGTCGCATCGACCGGGCCCGACACGTCGATCACGTCGCCGAGCGATGGCGCGGCCTATAACACACTGCCGGCCTTTAACGGCATAGCCGGCGGGCCGGGCGGCATCAGTTCGGTACAGGTGGCTCTTCTGTCCGGCACACAGTATTACAACGGATCGACGTTCGTCCCCGTCGAAACGTGGCTGGCGGCGGCCGGGACAGTGACCTGGAACTACGTCCTGCCCTCGCTGCCCGACGGCGATTACGCGCTCAAAGCGCGGGCGATCGCGCCCGGCCCGCTGACCGATGCCATCCCGGCTGCGATCACTTTTACCATTGACACAGTCCCACCCGATATTCCAACACTGCTCACGCCGATTGACGGCGCCGTGATCCCGACCCGCGCGCTGACGTTCACCTGGACTGGCAGCGGCGGTCCCAGCGGTTTCGACTTCGAACTCGACGGCGTCGTAAAAACATTGAAGAGCCCTACACCCAGCCTCACGCGCAACGTGACCGAGGGTGTGCATACCTGGCGTGTGCGCGCGTTCGATCGCGCCGGGAACTATTCCAACTGGTCGGCGCCCACGACGTTCACTGTCGACACGATCCCGCCTGGCGTTCCGACACTGATCGCACCACTGGACGGCGCCGCGATTCCGACTCACACGCTGACATTCGCCTGGATTGGCAGCGGCGACCCCAGCGGCTTCGACTTCGAGCTCGATGGAGCGATAACGACGTTGGACATGCCGGTGCTCAGTCTGACGCGCAGCGTGACTGAAGGGATGCACACCTGGCGTGTGCGTGCCTTCGATCGCGCCGGGACCTATTCCAACTGGTCGGCCCCTGCG
>JBOGUH010000475.1:0-4771 GCA_050695975.1 Anaerolineae bacterium | reverse complement strand
GGGCGACACCAATCCCGAACACGAGAACGTCGCCAGAATACCGCCCGGCTGTAGGATTTGCATCGCCACCAGGTTGAGGTCTTTGTAGGCGCGTGACGCCCGCTCGATCTGCCCGACCGAGTGGACGAACTTGGGTGGATCGAGGACGATCGCATCGAACCGTCGCCCCTCGGCTCGATACTTGCGCAACACCCCGAACACATCGCCTTCGACGAGGTCGCCGTCGCGGACATCGAATCCATTCAACGCAACGTTACGTCTGGCCAGCGCCAGCGCCTCCGCCGACGAATCGACGTTGACGACGCTGCGCGCGCCGGCCGCCAGCGCATGGCACGCAAAACCGCCGGTGTAGGCGAACAGGTCGAGCACGTCGGCGTTCTGGCAATAGGCTGCGACCTTGCGCCGATTCTCGCGCTGATCGAGATAGAAGCCAGTCTTGTGCCCGCGCTTCACGTCGACAAGAAACCGAACTGCCCTGCCCGACCCATCGCGCTCCGAGATTTCGATCTCGTCAGGCGGCTCTTCGCCGTACAGGACGCCTGTCACTTGGGGCAGGCCCTCCTTCTCGCGCACCTCCACATCACTGCGCTCGTACACGCCGCTTGCCTTCAACAAACCAACTAACAAACGAACCAATTCGCTTTTCAGCCGCTCAATCCCCAGCGTCAACGCCTGGACAATTAGCCACTCGCCATATCGATCGACCACCAGCCCGGGCAGCCCATCCGATTCGGCGTTGATCAACCGGCAGACGCTGCCCTCCGTCGTACGGGCGCGAATCGCGCGATCGAGGCGCGCGCGCCAGAACACCTCGTCGATCGCCTCGGCCTCGTCCCACGTCAGCAGGCGGACGGTGATCTGTGAACGCCGATTGAGGTAGCCCCGCGCCAGGAACTCGCCGCCCGACGAAACGACATCGGCGATGCCGCCGTCTGCGACATCGCCGTCTATCTTTTGGATCGCACCGGAGAACAGCCACGGATGCCGCTGGCGGACAGGCTTCTCGCGCCCCGCTTTCAGAATCACTCGACCCGTCACTTACGCGCCTTTCCTTAGTTCGACAACAATCCTAAATCACTCCGATCGCCCGGCCCGCCTTCTCGAACACATCCAGCGCGCGTGTGACGTGTTCCGGCTCGTGCGCGGCAGTGACGGTCGCGCGCAGGCGACTCAGGCCAACCGGCACTGCCGGTGAAACGACCGGCAGCGCGAACACGTCCTCGCGGTGGCACAGGCGTGTCATCCTGAAGGCCCGGTCGTCATCGCCCATCATCAACGGAACAATCGCCGTCTCGCTGCGCAGTGTGTCGAACCCCAGCGACTTCAAGCCGTTCAAAAAGAGCCGGTCCACGTAATGCAGTTTCTCGACCCGCCACGGCTCGCGCTCCATCACCTCGAAGGCGGCTTTGGCCGCCGCTGCGCTGGCCGGCGGGAGCGCCGCAGAGAAAATGTACGCGCGCGAAACGTGCTTGAGGTAAGTGATCAAGTCCTGCTGGCCAGCCACGTAGCCGCCCACGCTGGGGATCGTCTTGGACAGCGTGCCCATCTTGATATCGACCGTGTCGGGCGGCAGGCCGAAGTGCTCCTCGATGCCGCGCCCAGTCTTGCCCAACACGCCCAGCGCGTGCGCCTCGTCCACCATCAACCAGGCGCCGTACTGCTTGCACAGCCGGCTGACCTCCGGCAGATTGCTCACATCGCCGTCCATGCTGAACACGGCATCCACGACAACCAGTTTCGCCGTCGACCCGGCCTTGATCAGCGCACGCTCGAGATCGGCCATATCGTTATGCCTGAAGCGCATGAAGTTGGCGCGGCTGAGCAGGCAGCCATCTACAATGCTGGCGTGATTGATCTTGTCGCTGATCACCGCGTCGCCGCGGCCGACCAGCGTGGAGATCACGCTCAAGTTGGTGACATAGCCGCTCGAATACGCTACGGCGTCCTGCGCGCCTTTGAAGCAGGCGATCGTCTCTTCCAACTCGCGATGGATGGGCAGCGTCCCGGCCAGCAGGCGGACACCGTGCGTGCCGGTGCCGAACCGATCGGTTGCCGCGTGGGCGGCGCGGGCGATATCGGGATGGCCAATCAGCCCCAGGTAACTGTACGAGGCCATCATCAGCATGCGTCGATCGGCAATCGTCACCCACGGCCCGTCCAGCGCCGAGCTCGGCAGCTGCAAAAAATACAGGTCGTTCGCTTTGAGATTGCGCACGCGTTCATTCAGCGCGGCGATGCGTTCGCCGATCGCATCCATACGTCTCCTCTGCGCTGAGCCTATCGTGGCGCCTGGGTGGTTAAAAGCAATCCGTGGCCCTGGCATTCACGTGAGTAGTCTACCGAGCGCCGCCTCGTCCAGGATCGTCACGCCCAGGCGCTGCGCCTTGGCCAGCTTGCTGCCGGGCGATTCGCCAACGACCAGATAGTCCGTCTTTTTGCTGACGCTGTCGGTCATCTTGCCACCGGCGGATTTGATCATCGCCGCGATCTCGTCGCGCGGCTTCGACAGCGCGCCGGTGATGACGAACGTTCTGCCGCTCAACCGCCCACCTGACACTTTATCGGCGGCCCGGCTGTCTACCTTAGGGTTGATTCCGGCACGCTTGAGCTTCGCGACGAGATCGCGATTGCGCGGGTTGGACGACCACTCGACCATGCTGGCGGCGATGGTCGGCCCGATGCCATCGAGCGCGGTCAACTCATCTTCGCCGGCCCGCAGCAAACTGCCGATCGAACTGAAGTGCGCGGCCAGCGCCTCCGCCGCCACGCCGCCTACGTGCCGGATGCCCAGCGCGACAATCAATCGATCCAGCGGCCGCTGCTTCGACGCGGCGATCGCCGTCAGCAGGTTGTCCGCCTTCTTCTCGGCAAAGCCTTCCAGTTCCAGCAGATCGCCTCGCTTGAGCGCGTACAAGTCCGCCACGTCGCGCACGAGACCGGCTTCAATCAATTGCTGGACGATCTTCTCACCCAGCCCGTCGATCTCCATCGCACCCTTGCTGACGAAATGCTCCACCTGCCGATCGAGCCGGCCTGGGCAGTCGCGATTCGGGCAGTAGATCGCTACTTCGCCCTCGACGCGTTTGACTGGGTCGCCAGAGTACGGGCACTTCTTGGGCGGAATGATCTTTTTCTCCTTGCCCGTCCGCGCGGCGACGACCGGCCCGGCGACATAGGGGATCACGTCGCCCGAACGCTTGACGATCACCCGATCGCCGACGCGGATGTCCTTGCGGGCGATGTCGTCGAAGTTATGCAGTGTGGCGCGCTCGATCGTCACCCCGCCGACGACAACCGGCTCCAGGATCGCGTATGGGGCGAGCACGCCGGTGCGCCCGACGTTAATGCCCACGTCAAGCAGCTGCGTCGTCGCTTCGCGGGCGGGGAACTTCAGCGCGATCGCGCCGCGCGGATCCTTGCCGACCACTCCCAGCTCGGCTTGCAGATCGAGGTCGTCGACTTTAATCACCATGCCGTCGGCTTCGTAGGACAGCCGATCGCGCCGATTGGCCCACGGCTCGGCATAGGCGATCGCCTCGTCGAGTGAATCGAATCGCCGGGCAATATCGGCGACGGGAAATCCAAGCGTGCGCAGATATTCGAGTAGTTCCCACTGCGAGCGCGGCGTGCCGCCGTCGGCAGCGACGATGGCGTACGTCAGCAGTGTGATCGGCCGCGTGGCAGTGATGCGCGAGTCCAGCTGGCGCAGCATGCCCGCCGCGGCGTTGCGCGCATTGGCAAAGAGTCGCTCGTCGGCGGCTGCCTGGCGCTTGTTGAGTTCATCAAACTCGACCATCGGAATGTAGGCTTCGCCTCGCACCACCAGGCGCGGCGGAACCGTCAGCGCGCTTCGCTTTTTTCCCTGAGCGCCAGGCACGGGAATTCGCAGCGGAAGGGCTTTGACGGTGCGCAGGTTCGGCGTGATGTCCTCGCCGATAATGCCGTCGCCGCGCGTCGCGCCCTGAACAAATACGCCGTCCTGATAATGCAGCACCACGGTCAACCCGTCGATCTTCGGCTCGACGGTGAATGCCACCTTGCGTTCCGGCGGCGCCAACTTTGAAATACGTGCCCACCACGCGCGCACGTCGTCGCTGTCGAAGGCGTTGCCCAGGCTGAGGATCGGCGCGGGATGGCGCACCTTGGGGAACCGATCCGACGCCAGCCCGCCGACTCGCTGCGTCGGCGAATCGGGCGTGATCAGATCAGGATGTTTGGCCTCCAGCGCCCGGAGCTGGGTCATCAACCGATCGTACTCGGCGTCCGAGATCACCGGGTCGTCGAGGACGTGGTAGCGGTAATTGTGGGTGTTGATCTGCTCGCGCAGCTCGCGCAGGCGTTTCTGTATGTCAGCCATTACGAATATACCTCGTCGCACACTCGGATGGCACAGGTTTCCGTTACGGATGTACTTCCTCGGGCAGGGAGGAAGGCACAAATGCATAAGGATGATTTGCTTCGGCTGCAGCTCGGCAACCAAACGCTTATACTGTTTCTCAAAGAAAATGTCGCTATCCGCTCAAAGCCCGCGTCCCTTCGGCTGCGTTCAGGGCAGGCTTCGCAGGGCAGGCCTCGCGGGCGTCCCAACCGCGGGGACGCGGTTGGGGAGCATCGATGGATTGGGACATTTCCAATTTGAAATTGCTGTCGCTGGGCTTGATGGCGACTCTCCTGTTCACTACGGCGCTGGCGGCGCGACCGGCGCCAGGTACTGCGCGGCTGCCCAGCCGAGGCTGCCGTCGACATCTCGCAACTGCCACCAGGCGAACCC
>JBOGUH010000474.1:0-2520 GCA_050695975.1 Anaerolineae bacterium | reverse complement strand
CCTCCGATCTGTCCAAGCCGTTCGATTATTATTACTTCTGGCTGGCGCAGGACGTGGGGCGCGGGCTCTATCAGCTTTTGGCGCGCGGCGTGACGATGCTGATCGCCTACGCCTTGATCTTCAGCATCACGCTGCCGGCGACAATCGAGCAGTGGGTCTGGTTGTGGGTCAGCCTCGGCTTATCACTGCTGATCAGTTTCGGCTGGCGCTTCCTGGTCAGCGCGACCGCGTTCTGGGCGACCGACGCCGTCGGCTTCGCGCGGATGGCGTATTTCGCGGTGCTGTTTCCCTCCGGTTTTCTGATCCCGATCGCCTTCATGCCCGGCTGGATGCAGGCGCTGTGCCGCGCCACGCCGTTTCCCAGCATGATCGACACGCCGATGCGCATCTACCTGAACCAGGCGCAAGGCGCGGAGGCGATCGCGTTGATCCTGATCCAGGCCGCGTGGTCGGTCGTGCTGATCGCGCTGGGCCGCTTGGCGGCAGAGGCGGGTCGGCGGAAACTGACGATACAAGGTGGGTAATTGGCAGTTGTACCGGCGGCTGGTCGGCGCGCAGGTGCGATCGCAGATGCAGTATCGCGCCTCGTTCATCTTCGACTGCATCGCGCAGTTCATCGGCGCCATTGTTGACTTCGCCGTTGTCGCGGCGCTGTTCACACGCTTCCCGTCGATCGGCGGCTGGTCGCTGGGCGAGGTGGGACTGCTCTACGGGCTGTCGTCGCTGTCGTTCGCGCTGGCGGATATGCTGGGGTCGGGCTTCGACTACATATACTTTGGCGCGACGATGGTGCGGCAGGGCGGGTTTGATCAAATCCTGGTGCGGCCGGTGAATCCCTTTTTGCAAGTGCTGGCGTCGCAATTCGTGGTTCGCCGTATCGGTCGCATCCTGCAAGGTGCGCTCATCCTGGCGATCGCACTGTCACTGATCCAGGTCGCGTGGACGCCGCTGAAGATCGCGTTCGCGCTCGTCACGATTGCCGGCGGGATCGTGTTTTTCCTGGGATTATTCATCTTCGGTTCGGGCGTCTCGTTCTGGACGGTCGAATCACTCGAAGCGATAAACATCGTCACGTACGGCGGCCAGATGATGACCTCGTACCCGATGCACATCTTTCAGGGCTGGCTGCGCACGATCTTCATGTTCATCATCCCGATGGCGTTCGTGACCTACTACCCTGTCCTGTGGCTGCTTGACCGGCCCGACCCGCTCGGCGGCCCGGCCTGGCTGGCTTTCCTCGCGCCGGTCGTGTGCCTGATCGTCTTCGTCGCTGGCGTGTGGGTGTGGGGATTCGGCGTTCGCCATTATCAAAGTACAGGATCGTGATATGTGACGAGTGATGCGTGATGAGTGACGCGTGAATTGCGTTATCATGCATCACGCGGAGGTTCCTCATGCCCCTGATCCAAGTCACGGACCTGCGCAAAGAGTTCCACATCTTCAAGCATCACCGCGGCGCGCGGGGCGCGATCCGCAACCTGTTCACGCGCGAGCGCCGCACGGTTCACGCGGTCGATGGCGTATCGTTCACGATCGACGCCGGCGAGCTGGTGGGCTACCTCGGCCCGAATGGCGCCGGCAAATCGACGACGATCAAGATGCTGACCGGCATCCTCGTCCCGACGCGCGGCGAGGTGATCGTGGCCGGGCGCGTGCCGTGGAAGCAGCGCGTCGATCACGCGCGCGGCATCGGCGTGGTGTTCGGGCAGCGCACCAACCTGTGGTGGGATCTGCCGGTGATCGAGTCGCTCGACCTGCTGCGCTATGTATATCGCGTGCCGGCCGAGCGCTACGAGCGCAACCTGGCCGCGTTCTGCGAGCTGCTCGGGCTGGACGAGTTCCTCAACACACCGGTGCGAGCGCTGTCGCTGGGCCAGCGTATGCGGGCTGACCTGGCCGCTGCGCTGCTGCACGACCCGCACATCCTGTTCCTCGACGAGCCGACGATCGGACTGGACGTCGTCGCCAAGGAGCGCATCCGCCGCTTCATCCAGTCGATCAACCGCGAGCGCGGCGTGACGGTGATCCTGACCACGCACGATCTGGGCGACGTGCAGAAGTTGTGCGAGCGGGTGATCATGATCGACCGCGGCAAACTGCTGTTCGAGGGGCCGCCGCGCGACCTGGTCAATCGCTTCGGCGGCGAGCGTGAGCTGGCCGTCGATTTCGCGGAGGATTACGCAGACGTGGCAGTGGACGGCGCGCGCGTCGCGCAGCGGGACGGGCGGCGCGTGACGTATCGCTTCGCGCGGGGCGAGATCAGCGCGTCGGAGTTGATCCAGCGCCTGAGCGCGAAGTACCGCATCGAGGATTTGAGCGTGCAAGAGCCGCAGATCGAGGATACGGTGAGAAGGATTTACGAGCAGGGGTTGTTGAGGGAGAAGTAGTGCGCGTCTACTCTAGTTCACTGTGCATCGAAGCTGCGCTGCGCAATCGCTCGCACTCCGCCAAGATTGCTTCCAGCACCGTGTCGATGTGCCGGAACACGTCGCGATTGGCGAAGCGGATGATGATGTATCC
>JBOGUH010000473.1:0-1789 GCA_050695975.1 Anaerolineae bacterium | reverse complement strand
CTCCTGGTACTCGCTCATATCGATGCGCAGCATGGCGCCCTCGTCGTCGAACAGGAACTCCGCCTCTAATTGCATCATCTTCCGATCAACTTCGTCCAGAGCAGCGGGCTTGGAATCAATTTCCATCCGCAGCCGCGAGGCCGCCTCGTCGACCAGGTCGATCGCCTTATCCGGCAGCTGTCGATCGGTGATGTAGCGATCGCTGAGTGTGGCCGCGGCAATCACCGCCGCGTCTTGGATGCGCACGCCGTGGTGGACTTCGTAGCGCTCCTTCAGGCCGCGCAGAATGCTGATCGTCTCTTCGACGCTCGGCTCGTCGACGAACACGGGCTGGAAACGGCGCTCGAGCGCGGCGTCCTTCTCGATGTATTTGCGGTACTCGTCGAGCGTCGTCGCGCCGATCGTGTGCAGTTCGCCGCGAGCCAGCATCGGGTTGAGCAGGTTGCTGGCGTCCATCGATCCTTCGGCCGCGCCTGCGCCGACCACAGTGTGCAGTTCGTCGATGAACAGGATCACCTGCGTCGAATCGGTGACTTCCTTGAGCACGGCCTTCAAGCGCTCCTCGAACTCGCCGCGATACTTCGCCCCGGCGACCAGTGATCCAAGATCCAGCGCGACGAGGCGCTTGTCTTTCAAGCCTTCGGGCACGTCGCCGCGCACGATGCGCTGCGCCAGTCCTTCGGCGATGGCCGTCTTGCCCACGCCCGCGTCGCCGACCAGCACCGGGTTATTCTTGGTGCGCCGCGATAAGATTTGCACCACGCGCCGGATTTCCTCGTCGCGGCCGATGACCGGATCGAGCTTGCCCTGGCGCGCCAGCTGCGTCAGGTCGCGCCCGTACTTTTCGAGCGCCTGGTAGGTCGATTCGGGGTTCTGCGACGTGACGCGCGTCGATCCGCGCACCGACACCAACGCCTGCAGGATCGCCGACGCGCTGACGCCGCGCGCGTTGAGCATGCTGCCGATCGCCGTGCGCGATTTCGCCAGCGCGATCAGGACATGCTCGGTGCTGACGAAGTCGTCGCGCATCGACCTGGCTTCGTTCTCGGCCGCGCTCAGCACGTCGTTCGCGGCGCGGCTCAGGCCGACCTGCGTATTCGAGCCGGACACGCGCGGCTTGCCTTGCAAATCGCGCTCGACGATCGACGCCATCTGCTCAGGGCTTTGTCCGAGCTTCTGGAGCAATTGCGGCGCCACGCCGTCGCTCTGCCGCAGCAAGTTCAGCAAGACATGCTCCGGCTCAATCGCCGGATGGCCGAATTCTTCGGTTAATTTTTGCGCTTCGAGGACGGCTTCTTGAGCTTTCTCGGTAAATTTGCTCAGATTCATTCTTTCACCCCTACGAATAGACTCGGTAGGTTCTTGCTCGTCGGCGGTCTGCGACCGCCGACTCTTCAGTGCACAGAAGGCTGTCGGGTCACGCGTGTGCCGCGCTGTGCGCAGTACAGTGCAGGCAGACCCGACAGGAGCACGAAAAAATAAGACCGGCGACTAACAGTGTAATCGCCGGGTGATAGAGAAGTATTGGAGGAACACTAGATTTGTGTTGGAGGGCATTGGTGAGATATAATCTTGCTAGAAGGATAATCGCCCTACCTTTGGGAAGCTAAGTGAGGTCAACATGACAACCTATATTGAGAAACGTGAGGATGGCTATTGGGTTGCCAATAGCCGAGTTTCGCTCGATTCTATCGTGTATGCATTTATCAACGGCCAGACGGCTGAGAGTATCGCCCAGGCTTTCCCGGTTCTCACGCTGGAGCAGGTCTACGGGGCGATTACCTTCTAC
>JBOGUH010000472.1:0-3639 GCA_050695975.1 Anaerolineae bacterium | reverse complement strand
TGCCCCGGCAGCAGACACTCCGCGCATTGATCGACTGGAGTTGGGACTTGCTTTCCGACGCCGAACGGGCGCTGCTGCGCCGGCTATCGGTGTTTTTGAGTGGCTGGACGCTCGAAGCAGCCGAGGCCATCGGGGTCGGCGACGGCGTTGAAGAGCGGGATGTACTGGAATTGCTCACGCGCCTGGTGGAAAAATCGCTCGTGCTCGTCGAAGAGCGAGGCGTGGAGACGCGCTACACCCTGCTGGAAACGATCCGGCAATACGCGCGCGACAAACTGCTGGAGTCAGGCGAGTCCGAACGCGCCCGCACCCGCCATCTGAATTTCTTTTTGCAATTGTCGGATGAAGCCGAGCCGAAGCTGCGCGCCGCCGATCAGCTCACGTGGCTCGCGCGGTTGGAGACCGAGCACGACAACCTGCGGGCGGCATTGAAGTGGTCACTGGGCAGTCGTGAAATTGAGGCGGGGTTACGCCTGGCCGGAAACCTGTCGCGGTTTTGGTACTTGCACGGTTACTGGAACGAGGGACGCGAGTGGCTCAAGCTCATGCTGTCCCGGAGTGCGAGTGATACGACTTTGCCGGAGCCAATGGCGCGGGCGCGGGCGAAAGCGTTGTGCGGCGCCGGCTGGCTATCGGACGACAACGGCGATGAAATCCCCCTCTACACCGAGAGCCTGGCCTTATACCGGCAAATCGGAGACAAATGGGGCGAGGCCTTTTCGCTGCGCGGCCTGGTGGCGGGCGCGTCGAGCTGGGGCAGCCCGGAGCACGTCCTGCCACGCTTGCAGGAGAGCCTGACCTTGTGTCGAGAACTGCAGGATGCGTGGTGCACTGCATTGGCGCTTTACAATCTGGGATGGCTGGCGCTCAGCCAGGACGATGATCAGCAAGCAGAAACAACGTGGGAGGACGGACTCAATCTTTTCCGCGAGTCTGGTGATCGATGGGGCATCGCGGTATCGCTCAACGCACTGGGGTACGTCGCCCGGCTTCGCGGGAAGTATTCGCGCGCGACGGTATTGACTGAGGAGAGCCTGACGCTGTTTCGCGAACTGGGCGATAAGTTGGGCATCGCCATGTCGCTCACTCGATTGGGGAATGTGGCCTTTCGCCGGGGAGACTATGTGGAAGCGACCGCGCTGCTCGAAGAGAGTTTAGCCGTGCAGCGCGAACGGGGCGACCAATCGGGTGGCATCGACTCTTTATATCTTTTGGGGCAGATCGCTTGCTACCAGGGCAACTACCAGCGGGCCGTCACTGTGCTTGAAGAGGGTTTGGCCCTCGCCCGGGAGTTGGGTGATCTATACAATTCCTCTTATGCCCTGGACTACCTGGCGCTGGTCGCGTATTACCAAAGTGACATCGAACGCGCGGCGACGCTGTGGCAGGAAAGCCTGGCCCTGCACCGAGAACAGGAGGACAAAGACGCCACAGCCTATTCCCTGTATGGGCTGGGCTTAGTGGCGCAACGCCAGCGCAACTATCCGCTGGCCGCAGAGCGGCTCGAGGAGAGCCTGGCTGTGTATCAGACGGCGGGGGATAAACGCTACATTGCCATCGCGCTTTACAGCCTGGGCCAGCTGGCGCAGGCTCAAGGCGACCACACACGCGCATTGTCGCTGCTTAGAGAGAGCCTGATCATCCGAAAGAAGATGGGGGCCAAGCGAGGTATTGCCGAATCGCTAGAGGGGTTTGCCAGTGTGATAGTGGCAGGTACGGCAGAACAGCTAGATCGAGCGGCGCGGCTGTTCGGGGCGGCGCAGGGAATTCGCGAAACGATCGGCGCTCCCGTGCCACCCATCGAACGCGCCGACTACGACCGCAGCGTGGCCGATGCGCGCGCCCAGCTTGGCGAAGCGGCCTTTGCATCGGTTTGGGCCGAGGGCCGGGCGATGGCGTTGGAGCAGGCCGTCGCGTACGCGCTGGAGACGAAAGAAGTCATGGAGATCACTCCACAATGATCGGAGCTTTGCTTCAAGGTCGCTACCGCCTCGACGCCGAGCTTGGCAGGGGCGGTATGGGCGTCGTCTACCGCGCGCACGACACGCTGCTCGATCGCGATGTGGCAGTCAAAGTGCTGAGCGACACCAAACTCGGCACGGAGGGCCGCGCCCGCCTGCTGCGCGAGGCGCAGTCCGCCGCCCAACTCAACCACCCCAACGTCGTCTCAGTCCACGATGCCGGCGAAGCGGACGGCGCACCGTTCATCGTGATGGAACTGGTCGAGGGCGAGTCGCTCCACGCGCGTCGCCCTACTGCGCGGGAGGACATGCTGACCGTCGTCCGGCAGATGTGCGCCGCGCTCGACCACGCTCACGCGCACGGCATCGTCCACCGCGACCTCAAGCCGGAGAACGTGCTCATTACGCCGGATGGCACCGCCAAGCTGATGGACTTCGGCCTGGCTCGCTCAGGCGCTTCGCGTATCTCGACAGAGGGAGCGATCGTCGGCACCGTGTTCTACCTCGCGCCGGAGCAGGCGCTCGGCCAGGCGATTGACGGCCGCGCCGACCTGTACGCGCTCGGCGTGATGCTGTACGAGTTGACGACTGGACGTTTGCCTTTCGCCGGCGATGATCCGCTGGCCGTCATTTCTCAGCACCTGCATGCGCCCGTCGAGCCTCCACGTGCGCTGCGCCCCGACCTGCCGCCCGCGCTCGAAACGATCATCCTCAAATTGCTCGCCAAGAATCCGGCTGACCGGTTCGCATCCGCGCGCGAGGTGGAGGCCGCACTGGCCGAGATCGAGAAACCCGGTGTCTCCGTGCCGCGCCACAACTTGCCGATACAGTTGACCAGTTTCATCGGGCGTGAGAAAGAGATGGCGAAAATCAAGCATCTGCTGTCAGATTCTCACTTGCTCACGCTGACCGGTCCGGGCGGCACCGGCAAAACCCGGCTTGCACTGCAGGTCGCCGCCGATTTGCTCGAAGCGTTCGGCGATGGCGTTTGGCTGGTTGAGCTGGCTTCCCTGTCCGATCCCGACCTCGTCCCGCAGACCGTCGCCGCGGTGCTGGGCGTGCGCGAAGAACCGAATCACCCGTTGACGAAGGCGCTGGTCGACTACTTGCGCCCTAAATCGCTTCTCTTGATCCTGGATAACTGCGAGCATCTCATCGATGCCTGTGCGCAGCTGGTTGAGGCGCTGCTGCGCGCCTGCCCGAACGTGAAGATTCTGGCCAGCGGCCGCGAAGCGTTGGGCATCGCGGGCGAAACGACTTTCCGCGTGCCTTCTCTCTCGCTGCCGGATATTCGCCATCTTCCATCCATTGAGCAGTTGACGCAATACGAATCGGTCAGGCTGTTCATCGATCGCGCGATCGCAGTCAGGCCGGAGTTCAGGCTGACCGATGCCAACGCGCCGGCCATCGCGCAGATCTGTCATCGACTCGACGGCGTTCCCCTGGCGATCGAGCTGGCCGCGGCGCGCGTGCGCGCGATGACGGCGGAGCAGATCGCGGCCCGTTTGGACGATCGCTTCCGCCTGCTGACAGGCGGCAGCCGAACCGCGCTGCCCCGGCAGCAGACACTCCGCGCATTGATCGACTGGAGTTGGGACTTGCTTTCCGACGCCGAACGGGCGCTGCTGCGCCGGCTATCGGTGTTTTTGAGTGGCTGGACGCTCGAAGCAGCCGAGGC
>JBOGUH010000471.1:0-5659 GCA_050695975.1 Anaerolineae bacterium | reverse complement strand
GTGCAGCTGATCGAGTCACTCTCACGCACACTAACCGTGCTGATCGTCGAGCACGACATGGACGTGGTGTTCAGCCTGGCCGATCGCATCACGGTGCTGCACTACGGGCAGGTGATCGCCGAGGGCGCGCCGGCCGACGTGCGCGCGAATGCGCTGGTGCAGGAGATTTATCTGGGGACGAACGGGGCAGTCCGGAGTAAAACGTAATACTCACATTTCACGTTTTACGCTTTACGGTTCGCGTCTCTCGCATCAATAGATCTGTCACATGCTATGCTCACCGTCGACGACATCCACACGTACTATGGCGACAGCCACGTGCTGCAGGGCGTCTCGCTGCAGGTGAAGCAGGGCCAGGTGGTGGCGCTGCTCGGCCGCAACGGCGTAGGCAAGACGACGACGATCCGATCGATCATCGGCTTCACGCCGCCGCGCCGCGGCCGGATCGTGCTGCGCGATACGGACATCACGCACGTGCCCTCGCATCGAACCGCGCAGCTGGGCGTCGGACTGGCGCCGCAGGGCCGGGCAATCTTCCCGACGCTGACGGTGCGCGAGAATATCATGCTCGCGGCCAGGAAACCGGTATCTGGGAAATCGGCATCTGGAGATGCCTCCTACTGGACGCTCGATCGCGTTCTGGAGAATTTTCCACTGCTGGCCGCGCGCCTCAAGAACCTGGGCTCGCAGCTCAGCGGCGGTGAGCAGCAGATGCTGGCGATTGCCCGCGCGCTGATGACGAACCCGGAACTGCTGCTGATGGACGAGCCGTCCGAAGGGCTCGCGCCGCTGATCGTCGCCGAGGTCGGGCGTATCCTGCGCGAGCTGCGCGAGCGTGGCCTGTCGATCCTGCTCGTCGAACAGAACCTGTCGATAGCGCTGGGCATCGCCGACCGGGTATACGTGATGAACAAGGGACGGATCGTCTTCGCGGGCACGCCGGCCGAGCTGCAAAGCGACGTGGAGACGCTGCATCGGTATCTGGGAGTTTGAAAAGGCTTCCACTGGCTATCTCAGGCTCATGGAGGTAGGCGCGGCGCCCCGGCAGGTACGGCGACGATGTTTCGTCGACCCGGCCGGGCGATTTGCATCTCCGAAGGAATCCAAATGATGTCCACCCGTGAGCGCGACGCTCTCGAGAACGCGTACCTGGTCAACGAACAGGACCTACGGCAGAGCGGTCACTTATTCGCTGTCGAGGACCCCCAAAGCAGTCGCACCGCCATCACCGTGCGGGTCGTGAACGGCAAGGTGTCCATCACCGACGGCCCCTTCGCCGAGACGCAGGGGCAGCTCATCGGGCTCTTCTTCATCCATGCCAGGGATCTGAACGAAGCCATCCAGGTGGCCTCGAAGATGCCGCAGGCGCGCGGAGGCCCCATCAAGACCCCCACCCGAATCGTGGTTGGGGATGCCGACAGCGTCCGCACCTCACGCGCTGTTGAGTTCTTTGAACTGCTCGGCGGCGGCCAGGCCGATGCCGGATGGGACGGATCCGGAATGTCCAATGCCCAACTCGCCATCCTGCCGGCCACGACGCATTACAACATCTTCTCCTCCCCCACGCTGGCGTCTACCGTCACACCGTTCCTTGACACGCCGCTAGTGACCGATTAGATTTTCATGGCAAGGCCGGTGCTGTCGGAGTTTCCCTGGCAACGCCGGCCACATTCGGCGTGATCGTCGCTCTACTGATGGTCCATCCCCTCCGCCATTGTCAGCGTCGCCCGCAAGAGCGTATTCGCCCCATCGACGCAATCGCGCCACTCGGTGAATTCGAGCGGCGAATGGCTGATGCCCTCATGCGAAGGAACGAAGATCATCCCCGCATCGGTGAGCGCGGCCAGCGACTGGGCATCGTGCCCGGCCCCGGATGCCAGACTCGTGTGCGGGAGGCCCAGTGATTCGGCGGCGGCAGCGATGGCCGCCTGTGCGCGACCGCTCATCGGCCTGGGTGCGCACGAACCGGCCGCCTCCACGTCGAGCGTTAACCCGTATTGTCCGCCGGCGGTTTCGGCCAGCTTGAGCAGCGCCGACTCCAGTTCCACAAGCTGCTTCGCTTCCGGCGCCCGAAATTCCAGCGAAAATTCGGCGATGCCAGGGATGACGTTGAACGCACCCGGCTTGAAATTCATCTGTCCCACGTTGACCACACAGCCATGCTTCGCAAAGTCACCCAGCACCAGATCGCGCGCGGCGAGCACGAACGCGCTCGCGCCCAGCGAGGCATCGCGGCGCATCTCCATCGGCGTGGTGCCCGCGTGATTGGCTTGGCCGCGATACGCCAGACGAAACGAGCGGATTCCCACAATCCCTGTGACGATGCCGATGGCAAGGCCGTCGTCAACGAGCCTCGGCCCTTGCTCGATGTGCAACTCAAGATACCCGGCGCAGGATCGTGGATCTCGCCGCGCCGAGAGCAGACCGGCCTCGGTCAACCCGGCGCGGGCCAGGTCCGCCTCCAACGCAGCGCGACCGCCGTGCGAGCTTTTTAGCGCCTCGGCAGACAACTGCCCGGCGATGGCGCTGCTGCCCAGCAGACCAACCAGCGTGCCTTCCTCGTCGGTGAAGTCGATCGCTTCGAGATGCACCGGCAAGATGAGACCGGCGTCCTTGAGCATGCGCACGACTTCCAATGCGGCCAGTACGCCCAGCGCGCCGTCGAAGCGCCCGCCGTTCGGGACAGAGTCGGTATGCGAACCGAGGAGGAGAGTTTGCGCGTGTGGATCGGGCGAGCGCAGAATGGCCGAGTGGTTGCCTGCGCTGTCGATGCGGGTCTCCAGACCGGCTTCGGCGGCGCGGGCGAGGAACCAGCGCCGCGCTTCGAGGTGGGACTCGCTCAGCGCCGGCCGGTTCACGCCGCCATCGCCCGTCGAGCCGATCTGCGCCAAGGCGTCGAAGTCTTCTTTGAAGCGGTTGGGGTCGATCAGAAAAGGCACAGGATTAGATGTCAGGGAGTGGACGTATACAATTGGTCTGTCTTGGCTGCCATGATGAAATCGTTTTTCGGAATTCTACCGCGCCGCCGGCAATCCAGCCGCCTCGGACAGCGCCCCGGCCACGTACACCTTCGCCATCTTCTTGCGATAGCTCAGCGCCATATCGGTGTTGTCGAGCGGCTTGGCCGGCTTGTAGGCAACCTGGGCAGCTGCCTCCACCAGGTCGCGCGTGATCTTGTTTCCTATCAGCAAGGCGGCAGCTTCGCTCGCCGCAACAGGATAAGACGCGACCGCGCCCAGCACGATGCGCGCCTCGGCGCACGTGCCATCGCTTTCCAGCCGCAGCGCGACCGCGGCGCCCAGAATCGGAAAGTCGATCGAGCCGCGCCGGCGCAGTTTCCAGTACGCCATGCGCCAGCCGTCGCGCCGCGGCAGATGGATCGATGCCAGAATTTCGTCCGGCGCTTTAGTCATGTAGCGCATGCCGTCGTCGTGATACAGCGCCTCGGCCGGGATCAGGCGCTCGCCCATCGGCCCGACCAGCCGTACCTGCGCGCCGAGCGCAATGGCTACCGGCGCGCAGTCGGACGACGACACGGCCAGGCAGCGCGGGCTGCTCAACGCCACCCAGCAGGTGTCGCCATCCTTCTTCAGGCAGAAGCCCAGCGCCTTGCGCCAGTGATAGGTCTGATTGTAGTAGGTACAGCGCGTGTCGACGCACAGATTGCCGCCGATCGTGCCCATATTGCGCAGCGGCGGCGAGGAGACCAGCCCGGCGGCGCACGCCAGCGCGGGATACTTGCGCACGATGTCGGGATGCGTCGATACTTGCGCCAGCGTCATGTCCGCGCCAATCACCAGGCCACTCCCAGTGCTGAGGCCGTACATCTCTTTGATGCCGCGCAGGCCGATCAGCACCTTTGGCTCGAACTGGCGGCGCTTCATGTTGGGATACAGGTCGGTGCCCCCGGCAACGTACATCGCCTCAGGGCCGCGATCGGCCATCATCGAGACTGCCTCGGCCAGCGTGCGCGGCGCCAGATATTCAAACGGGGGTAATCGCAGCATATTCGACTCACCTCTTTGGAAACCGGTCACTAATTACTAATTACTGATCACTGATTAGTAATTCGTGGCTGGCGGGGCGACGCGGATCGGGTCGGGAAAGGCCACGTCGGGAATGCGCGCCGGCCCCACGCGGCCACTGCCGCCTCGCGCTTTGTCTTGCAATCCTTTCAATACCTTCTCCGGGTGAATCGGAATCTCGTCGACGCGCACGCCGGCCGCGTCGTAAATCGCGTTGGCGACCGCCGGCATCACCGGCAGCAGCGGGCCTTGTCCAGCCTCTTTCGCGCCGTATGGCCCTTCTGGATCGATCGTCTCGACAAGGATGGTTTCGATCGGAGGCGTGTCGAGCGTAGTCGGGCTTTTATAATCGAGCATCGACGGAATCTTGTGCAGCCCGCGCCGGAAGACCTGCTCCTCCATCATCACTTCGCCCAGACCCATATACGCGCTGCCTTCCACCTGGCCGATGACGAGCAGCGGATTGATCGCCGTGCCGCCGTCATGCGCCAGCCACAGCTTGTCGACGGTGTAGATGCCCGTCTCCGGATCGACCGTCACTTCGGCGACACAGGCTGAATAACTGTAAGCTGGCGTCGGGCCGACCCCCGATCCTTTATAGCGCCCGCCGCGTTTTGGCGGCGTATAGCTGCCCACCGATCCGAGCGTGCCATATTTCGCTTCGGCCAGCTGCGCCGCTTCGGCGAACGTCATCGCGTGGCGCTCGTCGTCGACACAGGTCACCCGACTATTCTTGATGTCCAGCGCGTCGGCCGGCAGTTCGAGCTTCTCGGCGGCGGCGGTCAGAATCTTTTCGCGCAGCGGGCGCACGGCGGCGATCGCCGCATTGCCGGTCATCAGCGTCACGCGGCTGGAATAACTGCCCAGATCGACGGGCGTCAAATCGGTGTCGCCGGTGACGACGATCACGTCGCTCAGGCCCACGCCGAGCGCTTCGGCGACGATGGCAGCCAGCACCGAGTTCGATCCCTGTCCGATGTCGATGCTGCCGCAGAACACGGTCACGCCGCCGCCGCGATCGATTTTGATCTGCACGCCGGAGTGCGGCATGTTGTTCCAGTAGATCGGCAGGCCCGCGCCGGTGATGTACGATCCGCACGCCAGGCCAATGCCCTTGCCGGGTGGCAGCTGGCCGCGCCGCTCGCGGAAGCCCGATGCCGCGACGACTTTCTCGATGCATTCGCGCAGCCCGATCGTCGTGATCTTCAAGTGGTTCACCGTCAGGCTGTCTGGTTGCACGAGGTGGTCGAGCCGCAGATCGACCGGGTCGAGGCCGAGGTCTTCGGCGATCTTGTCGAGATGCACTTCGAGCGCGAAGCGCGGCTGCGGCGTGCCGTGGCCACGTTTGGGGCCGCAGGCGGGCTTGTTGGTGAAGACGCGCAGTCCCTCGAACTTGTAGTGCGGCACGGGGTAGGTCACCGTTTGCAGCGCGCCGGTGTAGTACGTGCTGGCGACGCCGTAGCTGCCATACGCCCCACCGTCGAGGAACGACTTGAAGTGCAGAGCGGTGATGCTGCCGTCTCGCTTCACGCCGGTCTTGACCCACATCAGCACTGGGTGCCGCCCACGATGCGCGTAGAACACTTCCTCGCGCGTGAGCGTGATCTTTACCGGCCGGCCGGCCATCATCGCCA
>JBOGUH010000470.1:0-5821 GCA_050695975.1 Anaerolineae bacterium | reverse complement strand
ATGCCGTCGAACGGCGTCACGGCCAGCACCGGCCCGAAGATCTCCTCTTTGGCGATCGTCGCGGCCGGCGATACGTTGTCGAAGATCGTCGGCTCGACGAAGTAGCCACCGCGCAGCGCCGGGTCGGTGGGCATGCCGCCGCCGGTGACGAGTTGTGCTTCATGGCGACCGGTGGCGATGTACGACAGCACGCTATCGCGCTGCCTGGCCGAGATCAGCGGCCCCATGTCGGCTTCTTTGCCTAGCTTAAGACCGCGTGCCAGCCCGGCCAGTCGATCGACGAACTCTGCGTGAATCTTCTTGTCCACCAGCAAGCGCGAACCGGCGACACAGATCTGACCGGCGTTCGCGAAGATCGCCCACAGCGCGCCGTGCAGCGCCGCTTCCATATTCGCGTCGGCCATGACGATGTTCGGCGATTTGCCGCCGAGTTCCATCATCGCCGGCGTGAAGTTCTCGGCTGCGTTCTGCAGCACACGCTTGCCGGTGAACCCGGAGCCGGTAAAGTAGATCGCGTCGATGCGGGAATGCAATGTCAGCGCATCGCCTAGCTCACTGCCAGCGCCCGTGATCACGTTGAAGACGCCTGCCGGCACGCCGCACGCCGAGGCCATCTCGGCCAGCTTCAGCAGGCTGAGCGGCGCTTCACTCGACGGCTTGACGATCAGCGAATTACCGGCGGCGAGCGCCGGCGCGATCGTCCGGCTGCCGATCCACAGCGGGCCGTTCCACGGCACGATGTGCGCCGTCACGCCGCGCGGCTCGCGCAGCGTATAACTGAAGTAAGCGTTGGGCGTGACAAAGGTGTGGCCCAGCACCTTGTCGGCGATACCGGCGTAGTACTCGAAGCGGCGCGCGCACACGTCATTCACCGTCCACAGCGCACCCGCCATACTGCCGCCGGTGTCCTGGCTCTCCAATTCGGCGAGTTCGTTGGCCCGGGCGCGGATCGTCTGAGCGAGCCGGAACAGAATGCGCGCACGCTCTGCCGGATGCGTAGCGCGCCAGACGGCCAGGCCGCGTTCGGCTGCTGCGACCGCCGCGTCGAGATCGGCTTTGCGCCCGCGCGGCACGCGTGCGAACACCTGGCCCGTCGCCGGGTCGTACACTTCCATCGTGCTGTCGTCGGCGGCAGGCTGCCATCGCCCATCGACAAACAGGTCGAATTGCTTTACCTTGACTTCCATTCCTCGTTCCTTTCTGTTGACGAACGACGAAGGACAAAAGACGGACGAAGAAATTCTTCGTCATCCGTCTTTCGTCTGCTACTCTCGATAACGCTTAATCTCTTTGATGATCTCGTCAACGTCCGCCGATAACTCCATCAACCCGACGTGCTCTTCATACAGCGCCCGATCCATCTGCGCTTTGACCTCCGGTTCGAGAATGTGATACACCGGGAGCCCCAACGGGACTCCGGCCAACGGACCGGCCCAGGTCGGATCGCCTTGGGTGACCGTCTCTGCGAACAGCCCGGTGCTGTTCGGATCCGGCTGGCCAAGCAGGACGATCATGTTCTCCGTCCCGATCGACTCCGCCAGGCGGTTGACGTTCGCCTGATCGTCCAGGTCCATGGCCCCGGCGGCCGTTCAGACGAAGCACTGCGTGACGGAGAACACCACGTCCGCGCCGGCGGACTCGGCCAATGCTTTCAGGCTCGGCCCTTGCACACCTTCCCGTTCGCCGATAGCGATCACCCGCTTGCCTTTAAGTTCCACTTCTCCGCCTCCCGATCGAAAGTCTTGAAGACGCATTGCGTGTTGCGTATCCCGTCACGCAATACTCATTACGCTCTTTGCTGCGGTCGCTCAAGTATAAACGACACCCCATCCGCCAGCTGCGTCATGCGGCCCAGGAACAGGCTGCCCTTGGCGACGACCATCACACGCGACAATCTCCCGTCGCGCATCGCCGCGCGCGCATGGCCGAGGTACGGCACGCCGGCCGGGATGTGCCCTTGCGTTGGAGCGAAGCCGGGCATGCCGCGCTGCGCGACGAATTCGTCCATCGCCTCGCGCCCGATCTCTTTGCGCACCACCGCCAGCGCGGCCAGCGTTCGATAGTTCGTGTGTGGCACGTCGCCGCTGCCGGCCGGCAAGGTGATCTCCGGGTTGTGCAGTTCGACCGCATACCGATCGATGTCGGTCATCTTCAACCCGGCGCGCGCCAACGGATCCACGACCAGCGCCTGATACAACGCTTGCGCCGACGAGCCGGCGCGGATTGGGTGCCGGCCGACCGCGTCGAGTCGGAAGATCGGATCGTGACCGTTGCCCGGGCCGACGACGAATGCCATTGCGCCGAGCATGTCTTCCAGGATCGGCACACCCGACTTGAGGTGGCCGAGGAATTTCATGCCGAGCTTGGCGAGTGATCCGCCGCCGATCACGGCGACGTGCTTGAACACATCGGCTTGCACGAGCGCCGCGGCGATGATCAGGCCATGAACCGGCGCAGCGCAGAACGCCTTCACGTCCGAGCCGGTCGCGTTGGCGCACCCGGCGACTTCGCCTGCGGCTTTCGCCAGATTGCCCGCGCCGCGTTGATAGCGATCGCCGACGGCCTCCTCGCCGGTATTGATCAGGTAGTCGATCTGCTCGGCTTTGATCGGGCCGCGCGTCAATGCGTCGGACAGCGCCAGAACGGCGGTCGCCTTGCAGGCCAGGTTCTCCAGCAGGATATCCGCTCCGAGCGACGCATCGCGATCGTGTGCGCCGCGGATAAAACCGGCCAGGTAGCCATCGTGGAACAGGGGTCGGCCCGCTTCGCTCTCGGCGATGTGGCCTAACTGCGCCTCGGGGACGCCGGTGATCTTATTCAGCCGATCTCCAACGTTGACCTGCCCCTTGAGCGCTGCGCGGGCCGTCTGCGCGACCTCTTCACTGAGCACGACGAGGTCGAAATCGTCGGACAGCTTTATCAGCCCGTAGAGCGCGATCTGGTTGACGATGCGGCCCAACGCGCCGATGGGTTGCGCGCCTGCGATCGGGTGTTCGCTCCACGGACGTGGCCGCTTAGCCAGCGACTCGGGTGATAGGTTGCCGATGAATGTCTGATTGGGCGGATAGGCCAGCGCCGCCGACCACGATCGCAGCGAGGCCATCATCTGCCCAAGCAGCGATGGGTCGCGCTCCAGTTCGCGCGTCGGCTTGGAGCCGTAGCAGATCAGATCAGGCGCGTGGGCCAATGCGTAGGAGGCATGGAGTAGGGCGGGTGTGGTCATGGCTGCGGTTTTACCGCCAGAACGCCAAGAGCGCCAAGTCTTATGGCTTTTCTTGGCACCCCTTGCGCCTTGGCGGTTCATTCCGTAAAAATCTGGGCCTCAGTCAACGGCGTCGCTAGTGTGTCGAGCGCCCTGCTTAGCGTAGACTGCCGCCAGGCGAACTCCTCTTCGGGCGAGCGGGTCGGATCGCCAATTGGATGCGGGATACGACCCGATGCCACGATCCGATTCGCGCCGGCCGCCTGCGCCATCGACGTCATCGCCGTGAGCAGCACCGCCGGCAGGCCGGCCCGCTCGAATTCCTTCGCCAGCGTTGCGCCGCAACGCGTGCCGGTTCCTCAAGTACTTGTGACAATCGCGGCATGGACGCCGTCAGAGATGAGTTGGCGAGCGATCGCGCCGCCGATCGCCGTCGCGTTCGTGACGCTGGTGCCGGTGCCGACGGTGACGTAGAAGTACTCGTGCAGTTTGCCGATCGCGCCGGCTTGCTCGAGCGCACGCGCCGCGTCGAGCGGCACCAGGCGATCGGGATCGGCATTGACCCAGCGCGCATCGTACCCGGCGTGGATCGATTTGAAGTTCGCGCCCTTGTCTGCGGCCAGCATCGACAGCGGGTAGCGCGCCCACTTTGTCGCGCTGGACGATTCGATCCGATTGGGGTTGTCGATTGGCACCAGCCCGCCCTCGGTGACGAGCGCGATCGTTGCGCGCGACAGATCAGGCACGGGCGCGGCGGGCGGCACCTTCTCGATTGGCTTCGGGAGGATGACTTCGCTCTGATACGACCGGCCGCTCATCTTCGCCAACAGCAGTTCGACCGCGCGGGCAGCCGCCGGTGTTTCGACGACCCAGTTGGCGCGAGTGCCCATCGGGATCGTGCCTTCTTCGGCTGCGGGCCGCAATCGCTCGCCAGCGGCGAGTTTGATCCCGATGCGGGCGATCGCCTCCATCGCTTCCTTCATCCCAGCGGCTGAGTTGCCAGTCGGGACGATCACGATTCGATCGTGATATACCTCGACAGCCGGGTTCTCGGGGAACAAGCCGGTGATGACTGGCAGATTGAGTGTCTCTTTGGCGGCGGCGCAGATCGCCGTGCAGGCCAGGCCGTAGCGCCCGGCGTTGAAGGCCGGGCCGGCGACGAGCAGGCCGGCTTGCGATTCTTTTAATGCGTTCAATGCAGCCTCAATCACGTCGTCGCGCGTCTCGTGGAAGGTATTGTCGCCGCACACCAGCGTGCGCGCGATCACGGCGCGATCGCCGAGCGCCATTTGCAGTGCGCGCCCTGGCCCGACCGCGCCATCGCGGGCTTCGAACGGCGCGTCCGCCCTGTCCTCGCCGCCGATGCCGGCAAAAAACTGGTTGATGTAGTGGACGACTCTTATCATAGATCCTGGATCGGAGTCAAGGCTGTACGAAGCGCCCATTAGGGTTAGCCGGATATCCTCTTGACCCGCTTTCCGCCCAAAGGCTCGACTCCTGGGCCGTAGCCTCAGTCCGCGAATTCACGCGAATGGCCGCTAATTTATTCGTGAAGATTCGTGTTGATTCGTGGATCAAAACTCCCGCCCGGCCAGCACGTTCGCGCCGAGTTGATTCGTCGCGCAATACTGGTAATACATGCGCATGTCGAACGGCCCGCTGGATGGCGTCTCGTTGTCGAGTAGAAGGTCGTCGCCAACCACGCGCGCCATGCGCGGCATCGCCACAGTCTCGTCATCCGAGCCGACACTAACAATGGCGTCGGCCTCCGGCACACTATAGAACAATGGAAAGTCGCGCCCGTCCGCGCCGGGGCTTTCGTAAGAGAGCACCGTCGTCTTGATCCCGGCCTGCTCCATGTACTTGCAGGCCAGCATCATGTCGATGGCCGAATTGCCGCCGCCCTCGGCAGTCAAGAGCACGCCATCGGCTTCGAGCATACGGGCCAACTTGGCCGCCACGTACGACGAGCGTTCTTTCTCCATCTGCGTGTAGTTGTGACCCCGATTCAAGATCACGCCGACGAAGTTGAGGTCTTTGCCATGCCGCGCCTGCAGTTCCCAGATGATCGGGTTATTGAGATGCAGGTAGGTCGGGTTCTTGAAGCAGGCGTATACGAACACGCCGCTGACGATCGCGCCGTCCATCACTTCGCCGGGGTGGATCAGCGTCGGCACCAGGTTCTCGATCGTGCGGCCGTAGAGATACGTATCGGCCATGTTGCCCTGGCCCTGAAGTTGATAGAAGTAAGCGACGTTGGGCAGGTTCGGATCGCGCGTCGAGAAATCGAACACGGTCGTCTCATCCGGCGCGCGATCGGTCGCCGCTCGCGCCAGCCGATCGGCCACTTTCAGCCCGGCGCGGCGGACAGCGTCGTCATAGTCGGCGTTATCCAGGCCGGGCTGCGGCGCGAGTGTCAGGACGAGATTGATCAGGTATGAGAATGGGCTGTAGATCCGGGTCGGCCCGGACCTGTCGACGATCGCTTCGCGCGCGGCGAGCAGTCCAGAAACTGGCTGCGGGTAGCGGCTCGATGCGAGCACGCTCATCCTGGCCAGCCGCAGCGTCTTGCCACGTCCAACCGTCTCCGGGCCGCCCAGAAAGCCGGGGAAGACGACG